>NZ_JBPCXO010000258.1:0-3959 GCF_051008435.1 Endozoicomonas sp.
GAAGCTTTGCAGTCTGTTCACTCTGCTGTTCGTTGCGGGTTGAGAAAACCATGGGATAAAGGATAGTCGCTGCAAGGGAAAGGTATTATTCTCTTTCTCTGTCCAGCAGTTTTTTAGGAATTACAAAGATCTGTCCAGGTCAGACTTGATTCTGGAATTTCAGAAACTCAGCGCTTATGAGAAAAGCGTCATCCATAACAACCTGGTTAAAATTATTGAATCACTGGAATCTACGGAGGTGCATTGTGCAGCAAGTTAACTGCTCTTCTCCGGTTCAGATTTCACAATACGTAAAACAAGCCTTATCAAAACAACAGCCTATACAATTAAAAAACGTATTGGACAAACCCATTGGCAATGGATTCGTTAACCTCTCCCTGGTTAAGTTCATTGCCAAAGACAATGATTTGATTATATTACCTGCCTAAACCAATCTATTAAGCCCGATTCAATTCGGGCTTTTTCTAATCATCCAATTAATAAAAGCCTACCCAACTTCATAACCCTTTCCAGTATTCACCAAAACCCCATCCACCTCCAAAGCATCAAACAGCGTCTTGGCTTTCTTATAGCCAATACCTTCCTTCTCCATAACACCTCTTAATGTCAGCCTATCGCCATACTGACCCGAGAGGATTCTTTCTCTGAGATCACTCTTCAAGGTAACGGTTGTTGTCGTTTCCGACAGTTGTTTCTCTGTTCTTGCCCGAGTGGTGACTGTTTCTGATACTGTTCCCGACACACAAGGCATGCTTTTCTGTTCTTGCTCCTGGTAGCGTTCCTGTAGCTGCTCTTGATATTGTTTTCGCCTTGTTTTCTGTTGCTGTCCTGCATTCTCCTGACTGGATAACAGGGTAAAACCAACAACAGCACAACCGTCTATCAGGATCGACAGCAGCAGCCAGGCATAAAACCGCTTCTGACTTTCTAACCCTACCAACCCGACAGACTGCTCTACAGGCTTATCAAGCAACTCTCTTCGCTCTTTCTGCCACTCCTTCACCTCGGCCAGTGTATCTGCCCTGAGTGTTCTGGAAGCCGCTTCCTGCCCTATCCTGATTTGTTCATCCAGTTGACTGATGGTGGTTTGTCGTTGTTGCCAGGCAATAGACTGTTGTTGTCGTGCCTGCTCTCCTGTTTCCAGAAACGTTACTGAGGCACCAATAGAAACAACAAACAAAGAAACACCCACTATTAGCAACAAAACACCCGGCAACAGATTCCTGTTCTTGAGGAACAGAAACGCCATGGGTAACAATGAGAACTTGCAAAGCTCAAGCGCAAAACCCGCGAGACCAGAAACATATTGCAACCATTCTTCTTCAGGCAGCTGACTCCAAAGCAATACGGTAAAGACAATAGAAACGATAGACAATATGACAGAGCCAGCCATAAGACTGTAACGCATCCAACAATTCATAATTCACTCTATTTTGATATGAGTTAATCGAGAGTCTTATTCAATCAGTCATTTAAAAATTCACGACGAATGTAATAGCAGCGAGGTCTTTCCTTTGCGTAAATACGGACAGGAATTTTTTTAGCCACTCTTGCCTTCCCCTTACTTTTATCAAACTCGCCGGGCTCCAGGTACTTTCTAACCTTTAACTCATTTAATATCTGTCGTTTGGAATAAGTACAAAAATCATCCATTGATTTGGGCAGTATCATAATGAATTCATTATCCTTATAGCCCATCAATTTAACGGGTTGCTTAAAGGTTGAGTAATTATAATCTGTTGCCAGGTCTTCAAAGTTTGCCAGGTTAGAAATAATATTACTTCTCAGCTCCGACAAAGCTCTGTCCAGCTCGCTCACATCATCTTCCATATCCGATATCCAGAGATCTCGAATAAACACCATACAGTCGTTAATCAAATGGGGTGGCCAGTCGAGTATCTTGGCCTCTGAGGCATACATAGCCGCTACAGCAATGGCCGCCATGCGCTTAAGAACCGCCTCTACTTCATTAGATTTCGGGACGTCACCACTCATCAACAAAACCTTCATGGTTTTAACATTATCCAGAATTTCATTTCTGAATTTTTTATAACCTTTCTCTTTCAACTGGCTAAGCAAATAGCTGATAAAAACGGGCCCCGCTGTCCCATAGAACTTACCACTTGAATCCTTCAAATGATCCACCAGGTCTGAGGGATCATCGTCAGTTTGAACAATTCCATTCTCCAGAGCATCCACACGAATGTCAGGCATACGATGCAACTGCCCACCTCGCTTGTTCTGACCAACACTTTTTAGGATTTGTTCTGTAGACTGCTCACCTGACGACAGCAGCATAATATGCCAATACGTTTGATTCCTGAGCCCGCCAGTTTCTACGCTTCGCCCCTTGGGCGTTCCACCGGTCAGTGTATAAATTAACTTGCCCAGCTCTTGAGCATCCAGCTCCCCGATCTCATCCAGACAAAGCACAATATCATTATGAAGCTGAGCCGTAGCTTCCAGCCCGTTTGCTGTGGCATTCCACTTACGGATACTGGTCTTACTACTATATACCTGAGGATCCGAGCCATTACCCCAGACACTGGCAGCACACTGCATCAAAGCCGTTTTACCAGAGCGCGACAACCCCCAAAAATGAAAACCACCTGAAGGCGTACCTGACAGCTTTGTCATGCCCCCAGCCAGACCGGCAGCAATACAAAACATAATCAGATAGTTACCTTTTGCCTTGTCAGCAATTTCGGTTTTCCATTCTGATAACTTCCCCCTGGATGATATGGTTTTACTGGCTACCTCCTGTTGCTGCTGAAAGAAAATTTCTCGCCCATCGCCTGTATTGCCAATAATTTTGTCTGGCAAAACAAATACCGGACTTTCCTCCTGACCAGGTACTTCAAACCAGCCCAACTTGGACGCTGCCCAACTGCGAATTTTGCTGTGATGTGTCATAAGATCCAGATAACGGGAAACGTATTTCTCTTTCCCTGACATCATGATCATGCCTTGTTCAAGCAAGTCCCCCCAGACTAAAGCGTCTTTGGTTTTAGTGAACCACTTGGCCGGATAACAGGCGGCCCTGGGCTCATAATTCTCATTAAAGAATTTAATAACCCGATAGGATGCTCCAAACTCATCATTGGCCAATGAATGAACCCAGATCGGCCTTAATGCAATCAAATCCCTGTTATGAGACTCCCCCCAAGGCTGACCTCTAAACAACGCACCTGAATGGGCATCAATAAAATGCTCACTACCCGTGTCAGGCCAGGGGACTGGATCATGAAATAAAACCTCTTCCTCAGTGAACCCGGTTGAAGTCGTTTGAACCTTTCGGCTGCGCTTGATAGAAATGACATTATTCTTGTGCTTCTCAGGATCGTATTCACCCCGGGTGTTTTTAATGGCACTTTCTATAGTCATCTGGCCATAGGTTTGCCCACCTCGCATTTCATCCCACTTTGGTCGTATCAGCTTACTGCAGCGAAAAAAGCGATCCATACGCTCAGGATCTTTCCGGGTCCACCATGCCAATACGCAACAGTGAGCCATATCCGCCTCAGACCAGCCGTCATTGTCTTTATTGGCATAGCTTGAACGATCACCGGCCATTAAGGCTTCAAACTTCCCCCCCTGCTTACTCTTCTTAATGGCAGCAATGAGTGCCTGGTCATCCATTTCCAGAGGAGCTGCTGGCTTTACAGGTTGTTGGACCGGTTTTGGCTCAATATCAAGCCGCTCAAGATAAAGAGCTTTCAGCGCCTCCTGATCCTGGCTAAGTAAATATTTGCCATCAACAACATGGCCGGTAATAGTGATGAAACGCACTTTTTCATACATTTCTATCTCATAATCAAGCCCAACCTTTTTACACTTAGGGGTACAGCAATTAATAATTTACCGGCTCTGGCACAATAGCAACATCCCACTTTCGTAACTCAGGGTTTCGTATGATGTAAGGTTGAATTTCCTTCAATTCAGCTTTACTGAGCTTCACT
>NZ_JBPCXO010000259.1:0-16711 GCF_051008435.1 Endozoicomonas sp.
GCGGTGGCGCTCCTATAGAAGTCATCAAACAGTACGTTCAGCAGCAGAGAACACCGCATTAGTCGGCTATCGCCGACGAGCTTACATCCCCGCACTCAAAGTACGGAGTTTTACGCTCAACCGATAAAGCAATCAATAACGAGCGACGTCCTGATCGAAGAAATCCTTTTATGTTTTTATTGAACAAAGCTACACCCCAACAAAAAACGGATCCTAAATCAAAATAGCTCACACCGTTTCATTTCGCCGATAATCAAAACAACCACGCGCTTGCGTAAATGGGCTGTGTTAACTTTCCTTAAGGGAACAATTCTGGTGGAGCTTCTTATATGCAATCCCTTGATGAGTACCTTGGCTTTACATTCTCTCAGAACATGGTCAGTGCACGTCACAAAGATCGCCTGGCCTGGATTCGCACCACAAAAGGTATTCGCAATCTGTTTATTGCTTCCGCTCCTGGCTACGACCCTGTTCAGGTAACAGCCTGGCGAGAGGATGATGGTCAGATGATCTCCGGCCTGCAGATTTCTGATGATGGCCGTTTTCTGCTGTTTATCCGGGGTGAGGGCAAGAATGAGCTGGATGAATACCCTAACCCCCTCTCCTTAAATCAGCCCCCGAAACAAGCACTCTGGTTTATTGATCTCAAAAGCAGGGGCTCACTGCCTGTTGAACTGGCCGAAACTCACCTGGCCTGCTTTAGACCGGAATCCACTGAAATCTATTTCTGCCGAAAAGGTCAACTGTTCAAAATCGACACTTTGTCCGAGTCTCTGGAACCCGAGGAAGTCCTGTCTACCCGTGGCAAGATTGCTGAATTAAGCTGGTCAGAGCAAGGGGATCGCCTCGCCTTGACCATTACCCGATACCGCCACAGCTTTATTGGCATTCACACGCCCGGGCAGGATCGCATTCAATGGCTGAATCCCAGTTTCGACCGTGACCTGCAACCCACCTGGTCTGCCGATGGCCAGCATATCGCCTATCTCAAATGTCATGGTGTCAGACCCGACATTACCGACTTCTGGTTCAATCAGTTTTCCGATCGCTTTGAACTCTGGGTGATCAACACCAACTCCATGAAAGCCCGGCAATTCTGGCAGTGCCCTGACGATCATGGTCTGAGTCTTCAGGAAGGGGACAGACCCATTACCTGGGTCAATGAGTCACAGCTGTTGTTCAGTCACGAAGCCAGTGGCTGGGACCATGTTTATCGAGTAGATATCGATCGCAGACAGGTTGAAGCACTGACTGAAGGTGAGTTCCTGCTTCACAGTTATGCCGTTGACCGACATGGAGGCTGGCTCTATTACACCCATAATGAAGGCAAGCATCACGGCTACCACCTTGCTCGCCTGAACCTCAACAATGGCTCCGAAGAAGACCTGCAAAGCCTGCTCCCAGAAGGCAGCATTGCCTTCCAGCCTGTTACAGTGGCCTCAGGTAATGCTGTAGGCCTGATTATGGGAGGTGATCAACAACCTCTGATCCCCGTTTTGATCCGGCCTGACGAACAGCAGGTACACTGCTTTGGTCAGCCTGCCTACGAAGCCGGATGCCGTTCCTTTCATAAAGTGGAAGGCATCAGCTTTCAATCCACAGATGGTCTGGAGATCCATGGGCAATTAATGAAGCCCGAAGGCAAAGGTCCCTTCCCTGCCCTTCTGACTTTGCACGGAGGCCCCTGGTGCCAGACTCTGGCAGGATTCAGCAATTGGCACGGTCTGTCCTACGCTTATGCTTTTTGTCAGTATCTTGTTTCCCAGGGATTCCTTGTGCTCTCGCTCAACTATCGAGGCAGTTCTGGCTATGGCAAGGCGTTCAGGCAACCCGGTCCTTATTGCTGGAATGGTGCAGCCGAGTATCAGGATATCCAGGCCGCCGGAAAATGGCTGGCTGGCCGCCTTGATGTCGACGCCCAGAGAATCGGCATCTGGGGTAAATCCTATGGTGGCTATCTGACAGCCATGGCACTGGCCCAAGACAGCGCTATTTTCAAAGCCGGAGTTGATATAGAAGGTTGCCATCATTTCCCCAGGGAATTCCGACAAGGCCACTGGAACTCTGAAAAGTTTTCTTGCATGGCACCCGAAGAAATAGAAGAAGTAACAGAACGAGCCAAGAAAGCGCTGGAGAGCTCGCCCTGGCACTACCTGGATACCTGGCAGTCACCGGTGTTGCTGATTCATCCCGATGATGACCGAAATGTGCATTTCGAGGAATCTCAAAGGCTTTACGATGAGCTGAGAAAGCGAAACGTTATTGTTGAAGGTATGGCCATACCTGACGAAGTTCATTCATTCTTGCGGCATATACCCTGGGTTGAAGGCTATAGAAGGGCTGAACAATTTCTGAAAAAACACCTCAAGAACTCTTGAATATCTGCTAAAAAAAAGGCTCCTACCGGAGCCTTATTTCTGTTTTCTCTCGTGTTTCTTGATCACCTTTCGGGCTCTCTGACGCACCATTTTTTGTTTCAGCGCTGACAGCTTATCAATAAACAGTACGCCGTCCAGATGATCGATTTCATGCTGAAAAGCTTCAGACAGAACCCCTTCACCTTCGATCTCAAAAAGCTCGCCATGGCGATCCTGAGCCCTGACTTTAACCCAACCGGCTCGCTTCACAGCGGCCCAGCAACCAGGCAGTGACAAACAGCCCATGTCCATCTTCTGCTCGCCTGACTTCTCAATAATTTCGGGATTCACAATCACCAGTGGCTGACTTTGATCCGATGTCACGTCAATCACCGCCACCCTGATCCCCAGACCCACCTGGGTGGCTGCCAGACCGGCCCCATTAACGGCATACATGGTTTCAAACAGATCGTCCACGATTTTCTGAAAATCCGGACCAAAGTCGGTAACAGGAGTGGTAGGTGTTCTCAGGACAGTATTGGATTCCGGAACCAGTTCTAAAGTCGCCATGGAGTTTCTTCTGTGTGCATTTTGTTGGTTGTTAACAAACAAATATAGACAGAAACAGCTACAAGTCGGAAATGCTGCTCATCAGTGATGACTGAAAGTGTTGCCAGCCGATGGACTGGCAACTCGTCTTACTGCCGCATTTTCAGTCTGTCTGCCCACTTTTGTCTGGCTACCTGCTGCATATCAACCGCTTTGTCACTCTCATCGACAATTTCCCGGCCAAGCAGGGTTTCAATCATATCTTCCAGAGTAACAACACCACGGATATCACCATATTCTGTCACGACCATCGCGATATGACAGCGTTTTTCCAGGAACTTGCTCATCAAGTCCGGCAAAGATTCATTTTCCAGAACGGCCATCAAGGGACGCTTTAGAGCAGCCAGACTGACTTTCTGACCCTTATTCTGGGCCACCAGAATATCCATACGTCTGACAAAGCCATTAATATCATCCGGGTCTTCGCCATAGACAGGCACCCTTGAAAAGGCATTGTCCGAATACTTCTCCAGATATTCTTCTGTAGTAGTCACTTCGGGAAGGGTAAACAGAACCGAACGCGGCGTCATGATCTCTATGATTTTCAGATCCCTGAAACGCAACATATTTTTCATCAGATCCGATTCGGCTCCCATCAGGGCACCTTCCTCTTCACCTATATCGGCCATGGCCCGAATTTCATCGCGAAGATAGGGGTTCTTCTTGTCTTTAGGAGACAGTTTTTTAGTAATCAGCTCAGTGACCCAGATCAGAGGCAACAGAGACTTGACCATAAAGTTCACGCTGACCGCCATAAAAGGAACCAGACGCTGCCACCAGGTGGCACCAATTGTTTTTGGGATAATCTCTGAGAGCAACAAAATCAGCAGAGTCAGTACGGCTGAAAAGATTCCAAGATAAGCATCACCAAATACTTTAGTCGCCTGCGCACCTGCTCCTGCTGCACCAATCGTGTGGGCAATGGTATTCAGGGTCAGTATCGCTGCCAGAGGCCTGTCGATACTGTCGTGCAGAGACCGAACCAGTGGCGCCCAGCGATTCCCTTTCTGTTCAAGGCTGACGACGTAAGCGGGTGAAATACTGAGAAGAACGGCTTCAAACACCGAACAAAGAAAAGAGACGCCAAGGGCGACAAGAATATACGCAACGAGCGTAACCACCTAATACTCCAATTGATAAAAACGGAGGGTCATTCTACAGACATTAGCTCTGAGAGTTCGATAAGAAATGAACAATATTTACAAAGTAATGATACTGATGGAAATGATAGATAAAGAAAGGAAAGTGGTCGGGGTAGAGAGATTCGAACTCCCGACATCCTGCTCCCAAAGCAGGCGCGCTACCAGACTGCGCTATACCCCGATGTGTTTTTCAGAAGACACGAAACTTCTGCAAGAAAATGGTCGGGGTAGAGAGATTCGAACTCCCGACATCCTGCTCCCAAAGCAGGCGCGCTACCAGACTGCGCTATACCCCGTCTTTCTTTTCGCGACAGGCTTTATAGCCCTCGTCACGGAACGGCGGCTAATCTACCAAAATGATCCGCCTTTGACAAAAGTATTTGTCACATTGCCTTAAGTGGATAAAAAACGACCACTTCCACTTTCACTCGTTCATACTCATGCTCTACGCGTTATTTTTGGTAATGGATCATCTGAACAAGCGATCTAAATCTGAAAACCTCAGCACCAAGTACCTGCTTTCCTCCAATTCTGGTCTAACCTTTTCAGGGTTTTCAGCATGAACTCTCTTTTGCCCTGCCCAGGATTCTGACCATGAAGTACCTCCAGACTCTTTCCCTGACGTCAGCTCTGTCCGTTGCGGCTACTGTTGCACCCGCAGCAGATTACTCAGATGACATTCACAAAAATGACTACAAATGGCTTCAGTTCAACCTGATGTATGCTTACAAAGAGCTTCCCAGACCGAAGGACGCCAACTCGGGCCATGATTATCTAGAAATGGAATTTGGTGGCCGATCCGGCTTTTTCGACCTGTATGGCTATCTGGATATTTTCAACCTGACCAACAGTGACAACAGCGACAAGAAAGGCTCATCAAAAACCTTTGTTAAACTTCAGCCCCGCTTTTCTTTGGATGCCATCACGGGCAAGGACCTTTCTTTTGGCCCGGTTCAGGAGCTCTACTTCTCAACCCTTTTTAACTGGGGAGGTGGAGGTGCCAACTACACCGATTCCAATGGCGATGTGAAGGAAAGTATTGATGTGAATAATTCTTTCTGGGGTCTGGGTGCCGATGTCATGGTGCCCTGGTTTGGAAAAGTCGGCGTCAATCTTTATGGCCTTTATGAGCTCAACAAAAAAGCCTGGAACGGCTACCAAATTTCCACCAACTGGTTTAAGCCCTTCGTTCACTTTGAGAACAATAGCTTTATTTCTTACCAGGGATATATTGATTACCAGTTTGGAGCCAAAGACAAGTTCAAGGGTAATGAGCAGGCAACCAGTGGTGGTGTTATGTTCAATGGCTTCTACTGGCACTCAGAGCGATGGGCGGCAGGATATGGCTTTAAGCTTTATAAAGATGTCTACCTGATCAAGGATTCTAAAAAGCTTGAGTCTACCGGGATCAGCCATTACGTGGCCGTCACTTACAAATTCTGACCGTTAAAAGTCAGCTCACTTATATTCTTTATCTGAAACTGGATTGCTTACATCCAGTTTCAGTCACTTTTACAATCACCAACCGTCATAACATCTTCTCTTGGCCGCCATGACCTTGAGAAAGAATAAGACAAAAAGCTTATAAACTTCCCCTAAAATCAGGGATTTACCTTTTGTCATCCGGGTGTCAACATGACTGAAAAAGTCAGCGCTGTTTACTAAAAAACCAATAAAATGACTCAACCTCGTTCACAGCTACGAGCGATAGAAATGACCTTTTATACCCATCACCCTTGGAGATGTGAGGTTGTTGGCTGCTCTCGCTCACCCCAATCACCTACTGTTCGTAGGCTCATGGGGCTTCGTTCGTTTGCCGCCTACTCACATCTGCAATGGTAACGGGTATATCGTCTTGCGTAATGAAAGACTTTTTAAAAATAAAAACCGTATTTCCAGGATAGAAATCACTAAAGAACCAGAAGGCATCAGGCTAAAGAGGACACAAGCCTAGATTCAGATACCCTGACAATCTGAAAGCCTCGATACAGCGAATGAACCAGTATGAAAAGCAATAAATATAAGCTCATACTCTCCCTGTTAGTTAGCCTGGGATTGCTCTCAGCCCCTGCGGCTAAAGCCGATGTTATCCTCCACGCCTTTAACTGGAAATATTCTGAAGTCGCCGACAGGGCTGAAGAAATTGCCGAACTGGGCTATTCGGTGGTTCTGGTATCACCTCCCCTGAGAAGTACCGGTGATCAGTGGTGGGCAAGATACCAGCCTCAAGACTATCGAGTACTGGACAACCCCCTGGGTAATAAAGCTGACTTCGTCCGGATGATAGAGCAGCTTAAGCAGCGCAATGTCAGGGTGTACGCCGATATTGTGTTGAATCATATGGCTAATGAAGCAGCACTACGCAGCGATCTGAATTACCCGGGTGAGAAAGTGCTCTCTGAGTATCAGTCAAACCCTGAAGCAACAGCCGCAAACCGTTTGTTTGGATCTCCCAATGTTAACCTGTTTTCCGCCAGTGATTTCCATAGCCCGGGCTGTATTACAAACTACAACGACGTATGGCAGGTACAGCACCTGCGCCTGTGTGGCGGCGACGGCGATACAGGACTCCCCGACCTGGATGACAATAGCTGGGTCATCTCCCAACAAAGAAACTACTTAAAAGCATTGAAAGGTTTAGGGGTAACGGGCTTTCGAGTTGATGCTGCCAAACATATGACCAATCAACACATCAATGCGGTGTTCACCACTTCTATAAAATCAGGCATGCATGTCTTTGGCGAGATCATCACCTCTGGTGGTGCCGGCACTCAAGAATACGACGCCTTCCTTACACCTTACTTGCGGGGAACAGGTCATGGGGCTTATGACTTCCCTTTGTTTTCCACACTAAGGAAAGCCTTTGCTTTCAACGGTAGCCTTAGACAACTGGTGAATCCTTTGGCCTTCGGCCAGGCTCTTCAGAATGACAAAGCCATCACTTTTACCGTGACTCATGACATACCCAACAATGAAGGCTTTCGAAATTTGATCATGAATGAAAACGATGAACAGCTGGCCTATGCCTATCTTTTAGGCAGGGATGGTGGTTCACCCCTGGTTTACTCCGATCATAATGAGAGTAATGACAATGGTCGCTGGGTAGACGCTCATAAGAAAAACAATCTGCCAGCGATGATCCGTTTTCATAATGCCACTCGTGGTGAAAGTATGCAGATCATTGGAGCAACAGACTGCCTGCTGATTTTCAAGCGTGGCAAGAAAGGTGTGGTTGGCATTAATAAATGCGACCAGGGCTCTAATTACTGGATTGATACCCAACATTTTGAGTTGAACTGGTTCAAAGACTACAAGGATGTCATCAGTGGCGATGTGAGAAATATTTCCAGTCGCTGGCATGACTTTTACATTCCTGCCCGATCAGCTCGTCTTTGGTTAGAACAATAATCCTGTGGACCTCCCTGTCATGGACAGGGAGGGTTTCAGAGATGGATCAGTAATCCAGTCTCAGAGTGACATTGTAATAGCTACTGTAGCCTCTCAGCATGACATGGTAAGTCGTCCCGGAGCTGACAGAAATACTGCAGGTTTCACGATTGCGCGAACGATATGGACGACAATCCCAGGATGAAGTGGTTGGCTTGCTGCCCGCTTTAACATACAAATCAGCATCACCACTGCCACCACTGATTCTTACTGTTGCGGAGCTGACATTGGCAGGCACGGTAAAGCTGTAGTGCTTTTCACTGCCCCTGCTGCCTGACAGACCTGTGACAGGTTCACCATTTTTCAGGACATTGTCATCAGGAGGGGTAGTACCTCCACAAGTGGCATCGACACCCACTGTTGCAAAAGCTGCCTCAACATCGGCCACATTGTAACCATTGTCTCTCGCTGCTTTTGCTACTCCACACCCGCCCTGATCAAAGTTGGAATTAGCAGTCCAGTAGAGCTGGTTAGCCAGTGTAAAGACTTCAAAGCCCTTTCTTACGCTCCAGCCAGATTTGTTCGCCAACAGGTAAAATGCTCTGTTGAACACACCACTGGATAAATGAACATCCATACCGCTGGAATACTGGGATACATGATCAATGGAGCGACCGTCTTTTGAAGGGGTGTCAAAGTACCTCAACCCTCCGGACTGTTTGAAAATATCGCTCCCTACAATCCAGTCAACTGAGCCCCTCATATAAAACTCGGCGGCTTCACCGGCGATATCAGAATAGGCCTCGTTCATCCCCCCTGACATATTCCGATATACCAGGCCTGAGTTTTGTTCAGTAAAACCGTGGCTGACCTCATGAGCGCTGACATTAATATCCACCAATGGCTAAAAACGACTGGCGCCGTCACCAAAGGTCATGGAGCTGCCATTCCAGAAAGCATTTTCATAAAGAAAAAAGGTCTGGATGGTTTCTCTGAAGCCACAAAGAAATCAACCCGATAAACCAGCTGTGCCAGATTGTTTTCATCCAGCAGAACCATCAACACACTGTTCTCGTTTTCAGTACTCTGTGCCTTGGTAATACCCGCCATGGGAGTTGAGCCGAAATAGTGGTTTTTGGCTAAGGTCAGAGCTTCTTTCTGCCCCATACTGGGTTGAACCGACTGAACGTCGTCCTGGATATTTTGAGCCATCATCCCGGAGACTTCCGAGAGGCCCGAAGCCCCCTGGGTAGCCACTACAGAGGCATTAAATACAGGCACTCCCTGATAGAGTTGCTCATAACGGACTTTGACTTTGCCATTGGGCAGGGCAATCTGTCTGACCACTCGAAAACTGTCTACAGAGGGAGTGGCAGAAGCGTGTGTAGCCATAGGCTGCAACAGTGATGCATCGGTCATATTGACCAGATCAGCAGCCATGACTGAACTCGTTGCCATCGTACATGCCACTGCTAGCAAGAGTGGCTGGAATTTATTATTCATTATTTGTGTCCTTGAGATGGTTTCTTGTGAGTGGTTATCACATTGGGATCAGGCATCCATGCTTGTAACACCTGTACACCTCCTCTCCGGAGCATTGATTGCCATCCAGAGTCTCTCTGATGATGCTGTTTCTTTGTTGTACCTCACTTCCTCCTTTTCAGTTGTTATTGGCTTAGATTGTTGATTCCTCACAAATCTCATCACCACTGAATTCCAGCAGTCCCTGTGGAAAAAGAGTTTCCTCCACTAACCTGCCCCACTTGAAAATTTTCACTGTGATACGAGCATTCATGGATTTCATAACGGGTTTGGGTGCGCCCAGAATATCCATGGAGGGCATGGTTGAACGGTAAAAGCTGGCGGGATCAGATTCCGCCTCAACTTCGATTTTTCGTCCAGGCTTTTTAATCTCAATACTGAAATAACCCCGGCAGGCATCGGACACTTTGCGAGCACTCAGGCCCACCACGGAAGGTCGAATGAGCATATCCTGCTGTTCAGACAGAAAGCGTCCTACCCACATTTCCAGAGGAAAAGTGGAAGGATACCCTCCGGTCATCATCAGTTGAGTTTCTGGCAGAAAAGCCCCGACAAAAACAAAGCCCTGACTTTTGTAATTTTCATACCAGCCCTTATCGAGATAGGTAACCGCCGTGCCCTCATGCTCAATATCATTCATAGCGAAGTGATAGCGGGTTTCAGTCCCCATGGTGTAGACAAAGTACTCTGTCTTCAGTCCTGGTAATTCACCCACCAAACCAAAAGGATTTCGCCCTGGATTGCTGCCATTCCAGTAATGCCTGTGCTGGCCCGTGAATTTCATGTCGAAGGAAAAGTCTTTTGTGCTCAACCTGACACTTTCCTGATCAACTCTGATGACACCTGGCACCTCCAACAGGAAATGTCCGTTAGTCCCATCACCCTGAAGATTTACGTGGTCATAGAAGTAATCAAATATCTTTTTAGTGCCACCTACAGGCGCATAAGCAAAATGCAGATAGGCTTTTTCTTTCTGAGTTCCGGCATCCGCAGTCAGATAAGTCTGCACACTGACTTTGAAATACCCCACACTGGGATCATTGATGTAGAAAAACCATTGCTCACTCCAGGGATTCCCACTGGGTGCATGTGGACGAATATCCGTAAGATCCGTTGCATGAGCAGGAAATGCTATAAACAACAAGAGTCCAATAATTCGAAACAGCCTCATTGAGCATCCTTTCTAGACTGAGAATTTGGAATAGAACCTTCTACGCTTCATGGCAGCTCTTAAACCAGAGCCACCATGAAACATTCAGAGCTCAGCGGAAGATTTTGGCATCAGTGAAATACAAACCCGGCTGGCAGCTCTTTCCGGATTCACAGTGTTCATCGGTTTGGCAATAACATTCACCCCGGGCATTACAACCCGGCGTCAGATAGTCATCCAGCGAGACTTCGCCACTGACTCTTTCCCAGAACGGGTTAGTGAAGACATCGTAGGGGTCGAGCTCATTTTTGGCCTGCAGAAAATTCTGCCAATGATCAAAACGCGTTGGCATGCCTTCAAAAATAGCCACAGAGTTTTTGCCCCAGTGAGGACGAGCATCGTATTTGCGCAGAGACATCTGTTCAATCTCAAGATTGACAAAGTAATTCTTGGGTTCTTTCGCCCCTCTTTTAGCAGGGTGTACTCAATACCCACAAATGCAGTCTCTCTGCCCGCACTCATGCCCAGGTAGCTTTTGGAAGGTTTTCCGAACCGGAAATAAATGCCATTCAACGGGAAACAGGTTTTGGGATGCTCATCCACAATCTTGCGCACATCCCGAATCCAGTCCGGCAGACGCTCAATATCAATGGCTACTTCCTGAAGGGCAATGGGTAAGCGATCCCAGATACAGCTGTCAGGATCCTTACACTTGAAGTACTGCATTTGATCAGAAAAACCCACTGGGTTGTTTTTGATTCTTTTACCGGTATTGATATCTCGGAAATAAGATTTTGACCGGCTTGAATAACGGGCTACAGCCGCCAGACACTGTACTGCACTTCCCGGTAATTCATGAGCTGCATTGAACAACAGGCCAAAGAAGAACTCTTCAATATTGGACACATCTGCCTGAGCATTGTAGGCATTTCCAGGAGTATCCAGGGGTACTGGATTATAGAGTGTCGTCGTATAACGCCCCAAACCGGGAAACCAGGCGATGTTGGCAGAATAATTGTTTCGGGCAATATCCAGAACCACTTCTTCCAGGTTGGAATCATTACGGTAGCCCTTCACATCAGCCCTGACCTTAAAAGCATCTTCCAGCTGCAGGGTCACTTCGACCACGACTCCAAGCACACCCAGGTTAACTCTTGCGGCATCCAGAAGATCACCCGACAGAGTCCGCACCTCTCCTTTACCATCAACCAGCTTTATCCCGGTGACATAATCAGCCAGCATATTGCTGGGCTTCTGCAGTGTTGAACCATGTGTGCCGCTTCCCAGCATGCCACCAATGGTGAATGTTGCCAGCTCCGTCACCATGTTCACAGCCAATCCCTGAGGTCGCAGATAATCATTCAGATCGTTAAAGCGCATGCCTGCCTGAACGGTGACCTGTTTTTTGGCAGTATCCAGTCTGGTCACCTTATTCATGTTTTTCAGGGTGATTTGTACCTGACCATCCCCGGCACAGGCCGCATCAATCTGACTGGCAAATTTGCGATTCCCGGTCATGACCTTTTTGCCCTGAGACAGGGCGTCGGACACCACAGTCTGGACCTCCTCAATATTCGAGGGGTCATAGATAGCACCTGGCTGACAGGTATAGGTACCTTGATAGTTCGATATTGTTTTCTCCTGCTCACTGGAATGCAGGGCAAAACCAGTCCCCAGGGCAGAACTCAATAAAATAGTTAACAGTGCCCACTTCGTCTTTCTCATTATTTTTTTCCTTGCTGTTGAGAAATGCATGTCAGGACCTAATTCATGAGGACTTACGAGCTCAGAAACTTCATGAAACGTAGAACTTCCTCACGAATAACTTTCAATCAACCAAAACGAGGGAGAATCTCTTGCTCTATGACGGCTCTGACCTGACTCCGGTGTTTGTCTAATCTGGAGCGGAAGAAGTCAGATACATCGGCTTTATAACGGTCCGAAGGTCTTGGACCTATCTGTGGTACCCAGAGTGCATGATTGGTGGTACCAAAATTAAGATCAGTACTGCCCAGAATGGCAACAGGTCCCTGATCCAGATTGTCGGCATCAAACACCCAGATCTCTTTACCATTACCCATGTTCTGTGTAGGAAACTTGCGAACAACCGCTGTGAAAATGTAGCCATCATCCTGGGCCGTAGACCCCTGTCTGGCCATGAACTGTGGCGTTCTCATCACACAGTCTTCAGGAAACTGATAAGCATCCGTGACCACCATACGATTACAGTCGAAATGAATAAGCGCTGAAGGCTGATCATAGTCAGGGAGGTTTTCATTGTTATAAAAGCGATTGGGATAATCCTCATAGGCGTCGGTTACCCGCTTAACGACATGGCCGGCTCTATAACCGACTGCAGCCCAATAGATATGTTCAAACGTTTCAGGAAACTGGAAGTGTCCTCGATAAGCGGGATCGTTCATGTCCCAGAACAACTGATCATCCCGGATCAGTCTGAAGTCATCCCGGATCTCTCTTGCGCCCTCAGGTAAAACCTGAATCCTGCCCCTTACCAGTCCTCCCACATCTACGGGTGCTGCCGGATAACCCGCAATCGCTTTTTTAACCCGACCACCAAAGTGAAGCTTGTCCCAGAAATACTGGGCTTCCGACTTGTCCATGGCCCCCAGGTACTGACCATAAAGCGTGATCTCATTTTCATGATCATCGTAATTACACATAGTGTCGGAGGTATCAAAATCCAGCTCCAGATAATCAGCGATTACCACACCCTTACCTTCAACCAGATCTTTCTTTCGAATAATCCAGATGGGCGTTCGATGTCTTTGAGCATCCACAGAACGAATACCAATCATCCGAAGGGGCTCAACCTGTGCAGCCGTTTCAAAAACCAGAATATGATTCCGGGTCACTCCCAAAGAGTGGGCCGTCGCTTTAATAAAAGCCGGCTTTCCATTTCTCCCAATAATATTCCAGCTTTTTAAATGCCCTTCTTTATCCCACTTAATGAGTCGTATAAATCCATGCCTTGTTCCCAGATTTGAAATATTTCCGCCGTAGTTAATGGTGAAACAATCATTGGACTCAAGATCAAAGTATGGGTGACCAGTCGTTCTAATTTGAGGAAACAACCATTTGTCAGGCGTCAGGGTATTCATCCAGGATGGAAGACTCCTTTCCCATTCATCATAGCGGCCTATGGGAGTCACCAGATCGAGAGTTACTCCATCAAACTCATAGGGAACCCCACCCTCGTAACTCAGAGCAAACCGATTATCCCCAAGATAATTGGGGGCAGTATTACAATAATCAGCAAAACCCATACTCGGGCTGTAATAAGTTAACCCGCCTAATAAACGAAATCGGTCTGCCCAGTAATCAACCCGATCTTGCATTAAAGCAGCGGGGGTATCGATCATCTTTCGGGTGAAAGAAACGGATTGGTTATTAAAGTCGAAACGAACCAGTGCCCCTCGCCCATTAGGGCTTAGATGACCTGGCTCAAGAGAAATGCCCTCCGCCATAAAGACGTGACCAAAAATATCTGAAGGCAGTTGTCCGTGTAATATATCCAGCTTGCCTGCTGAAGGACCCAGACTCGCTTGCATGATCTGAGTTGGAAAAGAAGAGCTCTCACCCGCCTGAACCAGATTAACCGCTGGTATCAGTGCAGTGCCTGCAACCCCTTTGAGAAACGACCTGCGATCCATAAACAATTACGCCCAATTAAATCGGTTGGTTTAAAATGGTCGTGCTTTTTAAAATTGGCTACATAAAACTTCATTTTCAATTAAACAAGCGAAACCCTGCGACCACTCGCCAATATCTATTCGAATACGTAGAATCCATTTGAAATCAAAGCAGTTGTTTTATTTTTATTCTTATAGTGAGCAACACTGAAGTAATCATTTACTTTATTGGAGCTCTAAAAACGAAACACTTTGAAAAGGACTTTTTGAGTCTGCAATAAATTAAACTTCACTTCAACACTATTAATTTACACATCAGTGCAAAGATAAACGAAGTGAAAACATTTCAATAACAAGAAAAACAAACAATCATTCGAATGAAAGAAAAAGTCATCTATAAACTTAAATTTATTTTGAACCCCATCAAACTTTACCAACATTAAATTTTAAGATACTAGAATTTAATGTTATTAATTTATTTAATAACAAATAAACATCCATCATTAAAAAACGACTTTAGAAGTCTATTTTTAAAACTGAAGTGAAGTGAGTTTAAATCAGAAGAGATGGTCGGCGTGAGAGGATTCGAACCTCTGACCCTTTCGTCCCGAACGAAATGCGCTACCAGGCTGCGCCACACGCCGCATTTCAATTAATTTTATACCTGAGTCGCTTGCTGTCAAATTGCAAAAATCTTGCTGTAGGTCTCTTGGTAGAGATCATGAAGAGGCTGGTCGAACAATACAAAAAAGACTTTTTGAAGAAGAGGATTTTCGGATAAAAACTGTCTGGTCTCAAACAAAGCAATTTCTGTTGCTTGCTGGTGAGGATATCCATATACCCCACAGCTAATGGCAGGAAAAGACAAGGTTAGTAAACCTTCCACAGCGGCCTGACTGAGAGTATTGCGATAACAGGCTGCCAACAATTGCGATTCGCCGGATTGGCCTCCCTGCCAGACAGGACCAACCGTGTGTAAGATCCTTTTGGCAGGGAGATTAAAAGCCGGAGTCGATCTCACTTCACCGGTGGGACACCCATCAAAATGACGGCAGGCTTGTTGCAATAATTCTGCTCCTGCCGCCCGATGAATCGCACCATCGACTCCACCTCCTCCAGCCAGTGCTGAGTTGGCGGCGTTTACAATGCCATCCACCGCGATGGTGGTGATATCCCCCTGAAGGATTTCAACCCGACTTTTCATTTCATTGTGATCAGCTTTCGCGCATCTTGCGGCAGTCTTTCAGTGTGTCAGAAATCATGAAAGCCAGTTCCAGTGCCTGATCAGCATTCAGTCTTGGATCACAGTGAGTATGATAACGATTACCCAAAGAGTCTTCGGTCACCGCACGGGAACCACCGATACACTCAGTCACATTCTGGCCGGTCATTTCAAAGTGAACACCACCCGCATAACTACCTTCTGCCTGATGCACAGCAAAGAACTGCTTCACTTCACGCAGTATGCGACTGACTTCACGAGTCTTGTAACCGCTGGATGCCTTGAATGTATTGCCATGCATTGGATCACAGCTCCACAATACCTGGCGGCCTTCTCGTTCAACAGTACGAATCAGTTCTGGCAGATGCTTTTCAACATTGTCAGCTCCCATACGCACAATCACATTCAAACGACCGGGTTCATTCTCAGGGTTGATCAGATCTATCAGGCGGATCAGATCTTCAGGAGGCATGGTAGGACCCGCTTTCAGACCAATCGGGTTATGGATTCCCCGAACGAATTCAACATGACCGCCTTCAACCTGACGAGTTCTGTCGCCTACCCAGAGCATGTGCGCTGAGCAGTCATACCAGTTGCCAGAGATACTGTCCTGACGAGTCATAGCCTGTTCATAAGGCAGCAGTAATGCTTCGTGAGAAGTATAGAAATCCGTCTCGCTGATGACTCTGGAATGCTCGGAGGAAATACCACAGGCCTTCATGAAATCCAGCGTTTCATCGATACGATCGGCCAGATGGCTGTATTGCTCAGACTGTGGACTGCTGGCGACAAAATCCAGATTCCAGGCATGAACCTGTTCCAGAGAAGCCAGACCACCCTGAGCAAATGCTCTGAGCAAATTCAGAGTAGATGAAGCCTGATGATAAGCCTTGAGCATTCTTTCAGGGTCAGGAGTTCTGGTTTCAGGTGTCGCCTCCATACCATTGATGATATCGCCACGATAAATAGGCAGCTCAACGCCATCAATGATTTCCGTGCCTGATGAGCGCGGTTTGGCAAACTGGCCTGCCATACGACCTACTTTAATAACCGGACAACTGGCACCAAATGTCAGCACTACGGCCATCTGCATTAATACTTTGAAGGTATCCCGGATGTTATCTGCAGAGAACTCCAGAAAACTCTCAGCACAATCACCTCCCTGCAACAGAAAGGCCTTGCCCTGAGTAGCTGCAGCCAATTTCTGGCGCAAAGCTCTTACCTCACCGGCAAAGACCAGCGGCGGCATGCCATGCAACTGCTGCTCCACCTGCTGCAGGTGATCTTGATTGGGATATTCTGGCAGCTGGATGACAGGCATTTCTCTCCAGCTATCTACTTGCCATTGTTTCATTAATTCCCCTCAGGGCATCACATTACTTCAGTAAAAGGACAGGCCATATTACATGAAACAGTCTGATAAAGCCCAACCTGCAGCCAATCGAGTTAACCGAAAGACCAACCACAGTCTCCCGGATAGAAAGTTGATCGGATGCTGAACAGAAACCTTCCTTTTTCGCACCTTCTCTAGGAGCCTGTCGGACTTACCACTGACCTACTGCGAAAAAGCCGGATTTGGCCATTTTCTATGATTCTTTTCGTTGAATAGCTCGCTATTCGCCTCAAATAATCATAAAAACTGTCTCAAACCG
>NZ_JBPCXO010000260.1:0-5114 GCF_051008435.1 Endozoicomonas sp.
GGCTCTATCCTTTGCTGTTCTCGGGATCAAAGTCAGTAAGGATAGACAAAAGAAAATGACGGGTATTTCCCATAGGTTGGAGGGCTGCACTGGGCAAAAAGTCGCCGCGAAGCGGCCTACCTTGATATAAAACGCTGTCTGTTTTTTCCAGGAATTCGTAAGACCCATGTATAACAGGTCTAACAGTTATTGCTTGATAGTCGTTGCCATTATCATCAGTGAGTAATCCGCCGAACATCTCTGCTGAGTCAACGGTGGCGTGCCGAATATGAATTCGGCCATCGTCTAATGATCTTACATTTTCAAGTTCAGAAGATTTTCCGAGTGTTGAGAATGGTGTATGAAGTAATGGATAATTACTTGAGATATTAGATTCTGTTAACCGAAACAAAGCTGTTGGATTTTTTTCAATTGTATTTTCTCCATCGGTTGAGCCCACTGACGGTGGTAAGGCAGGAATATCTAATACATTATCTGGCGTTGGCGTTGGCGTTGGCGTTGGCGTAGAGGAATCCCCTTCGGCATCATTACTTCCTCCACCGCCACCACCGCAGCCTTGAAGTAATAAAAAAAGGATAAACGGAACGAAAGACGATCTCCATGATAACATCTTAATCAAACATCCATGCTGGTTTTTATTTTTTGTACGTATTTTACGCAGCTTAAAAATACATCACGTGTCTTTTAATGGCAATGCTTAGATGGACCATTTTTTTAGGTGATTTACAAATCAACACATACGGTGACGCTAATTTGAATCTGTTGTTCCTGTTCAAGTGAAAGCTCGTAAGTCATTACTCAATGGGTCGTGTCAGTAAGTACTGTTCATAATCAGGAACAAGCCGTTCGTGATCCTTGCTCATCAAAGGAGATGAGATAACAAATTCAGCAGTACTTTGGTTACAGGCGAAGGGAATGTTCCAGACTGCCGCAATTCTTAGCAGTGCCTTGATGTCCGGGTCGTGGGGTTGGGATTGCAAGGGGTCCAGGAAAAAGACCAGAAGATCCAGTTTGTTTTCCGTAATCATGGCGCCAATTTGCTGATCGCCTCCCAGGGGGGCCACTAACCAGCCTGCAGACAGGCAGTTGAATTCGTTTTTCCAGAATGGCGCCTGTGGTTCCTGTAGCGTAGAGCTGGTGGCCACTCAAACCTTCTCTGAACCGGTAGGCCCAGTCGACGAGTTCTTCCTTCTTTTTATCATGGGCGACCAGGGCAATGCTCTTGATCTCGAATACGCGCTGAGTTTTGTTTTCCATTGGATAGTCTTGCAAATGACTTTTTTGTCATCAGCTCCTGGGGATAAGTGGATTCAGTAAAAAGTCAGAGAGAGTTGCGGTTGTATATGTGAATGTGCCGGTTTTATTCATTTCGAGCGCATTTTCATAGTAGTCGATATCCGTTGAAATAATCACGGGATTCCCAGCCAAAATAGAATAAGTCAGTCAATGACTGATCTAAACGATTTGTTTTCTAACGCTATAAGCCTTTTAGGCTAACAACCAAAATGGATTTCAATTTTTAAACCTGCTTTAAATTCTCTGTCTATGGCCGATAGCCTTTCCAATTCAACTCTTTGAAAAGGAATGTAGACGTGCTTCCGGCATTACCCAAAGTCTATGGAACAATCCGCGCCTGGCAGAAAGACTGCGAGAACATCAAAGGAAAGCAGCTTGAGGCAGGGTTGCCTGATGTCGGGGAGGATGGTCATTTGAAAATGCCGGAAACCCCATCTGGCATGCTATGGAGTGCTCTCTCCTCTGCTGGCAGGTATGTTGGTCTGGTTGGGGAGGGCGAGGCAAGGAATCTCGCACCACTGAAGAAACAACTCAATCAAATGTATCTTGCTACCAGAGGGTTATGTGAGCAGGCAGGTATCTCAACCCGTGGAATAGTAGCAGTGAAGGATGACGATTTAGGTACCTTGACCGTTCAAAGCCTGAAAGAAAAGATGGATGGAATGGTCTATTCATCGGGTGGTCAACTGGTGAGAATGCATGAATATCTTGATGAAATGGTTCAGACAGTCCGGGAAGGCAATCCTGAGAGGATAAAAAAGGAAATTGATGATCTGCCACAACTGCTCAAAGAAAGTTATAAGCTATTTGCTCTGCATTCTTCAGACACCAAACTGTTCAACCAGTTTATACAGTTCTCTACTTCAATTCAGTTCTGGCTGGAGGAGAACAGGCTAGAGTTGAAAGCTTTCAATCGGTTAGAGGGTGAGGTGGGTAATGCCTTCACACTGATTAAAAAACATTGTGATGACTATTTACAATTTATTCGGAAAGAAATGGGTATTCCATCTGCCCCAACGCCTCCCCCTCCAAGGGTAAATCCCATAAAAACGCCCGAAAATCTTGAGCGAGCCTGTCAATTAGCCTGGCAGCATGTTGTCGATCCCAAACATCATGGTCCTCAACTCAATGAGGAATTTCGGAATATCGCAGAGGCCCTGATGGGCCTGACGGAAAATGGCGAAGGACCGGATACAGAGGATCTCACCGCAAAAGCCCATGAACTGTACAGAAGGCTCAATCGGATAATGGGTACTGCTGGGGCAGGGCACTCTCTAAGAGAAACGATTAGTCCTTTCTCAACAGTGATGGATCGGTTGAATAACAAGCTGGCTGAAAGAAGAATTCAGCAAGCTCATGTTTTTGAAGCGTTAAGTTCTGAGCAAGTTGCTCTGGAAGAGGAGCCACCCCGTTCCCTGCACAGTCTGCCCAGCCTGAACAATGCCAGCCTGCAAATGAGCCTGAGAGGAGAGCCATTACCTGAACGACAGGGGTACGAAGTTCATGTTGCCTCTAATGGTGACAAGTTTATCCCGCTGGAAGATGACAAGCTGACTTACAACCACCTGTGTAACGAGCCGAGGTTTGCTGAAAAAGACTTTGAATATCTGCGAGATGGTAACTACCGGATCTATACCCGCAGTGGTTATGGTCCGGCCTTCAAGCATGATCGGATCATGGAGAAAGGCACCCAGAAGTGGAAAATGCACCTCTCAGTTAATCGGGAAGATATGGACAGGGCCTTTCCCATAGTTAAAGACTGGATCATGAATCCGGAAAACCGGATGTACGCCGCCAAGGTTCTGGATCAGGAGAATCGGGAAAGCCCTGATCAGATGGGTAAGGAATTCACACTTTACCTTTATGAAGATAATGAGTATGGCAACCGGGATACTGTACATTGGCAGGGAAAACTGGCAGAGCTGGAAGAATGTCTGACTAAGGCTGGTATCAGACCTGGTCCCAGGCCTTTACCAGAGCGACACAAATTTGATCGCCAGATCGATGGCAGCCAGTTCCTCCACTATCGAAATGATTCCGTCAGGGTTGAAGACGATATCGACCGCACTCTGTATAGGGAGCATAGAGACACGTTGTCAGGAGTTCGGTACTTCAGAAACCGCTGGGCTCGTGATGATGTGATCGTATTGCAGCAGGACTTTAATCAGCTGCCACCGGATATGAGACATAACCTCTTGCCACAAGACAGTGCTGACTTTCTTGCAGGTGTTCAGCTGGGACGTAAACCCGAAATGGGTGTTGGTGAAGTTAATATGCCCAAGTCCCGAGACTTTCGCCCGCAGAAGCTTCAAGACATTAAAAAGCCTGTGCCACATGAGGCGGAGAAGCCTGCACCGGTTAAACCTTTATCAGAGGTTCAAAGAGAAACGTTTGATACGATGCTGATGGATGTAAGGAAACAACATCCCGCATTAACTGAAGATCGTTTACTGATCATGTTGAGAAATCCTGAAACAGGTGAGTACAAAGGTCTGGATGGTTGGTTTCCTTCCACGGCGGAGGTTATTGGCTACCTTACTTTGGAAAAGGAAAGGCCAGGCTTTTTCCCTGATGAAGATTTCCAAATGGCCTACAGCGAGCTGGGAGTGAAGTTCTACTATCAGGACAGGATGCCGGAAGGAGCTGCATATCAGGATTGGGTCAATGATGCTGTCCATCTTATCGTAAGAGGCAGAGAAACCAGACAGGCCATGAGAGAGTGGGAGCCTAAGTTACAGGATTTGATGCCAGAAAGTGGCAACTTTAAGGGCTATATCAATTCTAAGGTGCCTGGAAAGCACATTCCTGAAGATATTCCTGCTGAACTTCTGAATGACTATCGGAATCATCTGCGGGAGGAACTCTACCTGCAATTCAAGGCGTTCGGTCCTGACAAGGTTGATGAGCAGACTCTGAACAATATAATGATCGATTGCTGTGAAAATCTTCTGAGGCATTTTGAGCCTGATTATGCCCGGCAAAACTGCCAGTATGATAAGTACCGATTCCCGCAGTTTGGATGGCTTGATGCTAAAAAGCATTCATACAGAGGCAGAGATGCAATGGGCTTTATTTCTTATGTCGACCCTCAGGCAGATGCCGAGTATCTTCCTTCACACGGCTCCGGGACAGAAACCGCCAACAAATTCAGAATCAGTGTTCATCCCCATGATTATGACAAAGCCTGGCCGCTGGTAGCAGAAATATTACACAGGAATAATTGTCCGTTTCCTATCTGGAAATCCACCTTTCCCTGGACTCGAAGTGTGGGTAAGGACCACGAGCGATTGAATATGGGGGGACAATTTACCTTATATTCTCTGGATCATCCCAAGGGCAACAAGCTGCCTCGTTATCAGAATGAAAATATTGCCCGTGCCCTGAAAGAAATAGAGGAGGTGCTGAGCAAAAATAAGATTCGCCCAGGGCAGCAGCCTCATACTGATGTGTATTTTGGAGATCAACATCCCTATGTCTCGTATCGCTTTGATATGGATAAGGATCGAAAATACTATGAGCCTTCACATTTAATCGGCCATAAAAGGCGCAGGGAATATATGGGTGAGCCTCGCTACCAGAGTGTAGGAAGCTTACTGGGCTGATATCTATGAAGAGAGCATAGCCGGTGTTGCTCCCTCCTTCTCCTTCATCCTAACCTTAAGTCCCGCTTAACTTTGAGGTAATGAGCGATCAGGCTGTACTTTTGGTAAGAGAGTACAGTTTTCATACACTTTGCAGTCTAATCTACAGCATCAGCTTGTGTTCATAATTGTTCCGCTTCTTTTTACTCAATTCTGCGTTTGATCTGCGTTTTCAGT
>NZ_JBPCXO010000261.1:0-6994 GCF_051008435.1 Endozoicomonas sp.
GCATTACCTGTAAAACTGATGTTTTTTAGAATCAGGGAAAACAGCCTGACTGCTTCTCAGGAAAATCCGGCAAAACTATACGACGAAAGGTGTTCTACCTGTGCTTTGAAATTCCTATACATCAAGATCCATTAGCAACACGATGAACAATAAGCCGGTTATGGAACCTGTTCTGCTTCCCGAATAATCCCCAACTGCACGCTTTTTGGCAATCGACCCTGGGGTGGCATAAACCGGATGGGGGCACTGAGTCGTTTCTCCAGCACAGTTTTACCCTGCTCTTTTCTGAGCCAACCACTCTCACTGTTCAACAATGCATCAGGTTCAGAGATAAGTTCCTGATGACAGGCGGAACAATACTTTTTCAAAAGCGGTATTTTTTTCGGATTTGGAGCATCTTTCACCTCAGGCGACTTTACTGAAGACTGATCATCGTAAGCGCGCCCTTCTGATAGTCGCAGCAAAGCTTTGTTCTTGTCGTCAACAATCAGCAATGAACCATCTTTTAATTCGAGCAGCCCCACCGGAGCACCTTCCGGCCTGACACCCAACACCTTGTTCCAGTGACTGATCACTTCCTGGTGCTGGGCTTCCTGTTTTTTTCCGCCCATTGGGTTGAAGGCATGCTTTGTCCACTCAGTAGCAGGAGGAATAGGATCGCGATTAAAAGCGGATTGATCGGTGAGTAAAGGGCGACCCAGTTTATCAATGTCATAGCTGACCAGCCGGTTACCTGCGACACGAAAACCATGCCAACTGACAAGCAGCTTTCCTGTAAGTTGCGGCAGCCTTGTACCCTGATAGTAAATCATATCCAGCGGGGCGACATGGGGAGGCATCAGACTGTAGGGTTCTATATAGACTTCACTCTGACAGCGTCCGGTTCCAGCTACATCCAGTTGACGATTGAGACAGAAAGGCCAGCCATAAAAACCCCCTTCCCTGATGACATTAATTTCTTCATAAGGCTCATCATGGTCAGGAAAATCCGAACTGTTTTCAGCCTGCAGAATAGTGCCACTGTCATGCACAGCCAAAGCCATGGAGTTTCTGAGACCCGTGGCATACATTGTGTAACCCTGATCCCAAAGATTCTGGTCTTTTAGATAGCGATATAGCCGAAGCCCGGTCACTCCAAGCTCTTTGCAATCATTGGGAGATTTCTGAATATTGCAGTCATCCGATCTGGATCCAACATTGACTAGCAGATCACCATTAGCAAGAAAAACCATATTGGTTAATGGATGCAGATAACCTTCTTCGTTGTAAGGCAGCTTGCCAACCACCACTTCCTGCTTTGAAACAGCTTCTCCCTGAAGCGTCAGACGGCTGATCTGATGAGCTTCGCCAAGATAAATACTGCCATCCGGTCCGTATTTGATATCGTGTGGCAAGTTCAGCCCGGTCAAAATACGACGAGCAGTGAGCAATTGGCTATAGGGGTGCTTTGGATCAAACGTTAGTAGCCAAAGGCTGCCTCTGTTTTTATCCCAACTCCCCATATCAGTGACCAGAAGCGCATTCTGCTCGGGCAATTCCAGCGCTTTTCGGGGCTTCTCAAGAAGCACCTCCTTGCTCCTTTTAACAACCAGACCTAAACAAAGTGAGGGCAGAGTTCCAACTGCAACTTGGGGAAGCCCGTCGCACATTCGCTCTGGTATTGGCGAATAACTGGCTTGGCTTAATGCCCCCAAACTTAAACTGAATAGAAAGAGGGCGAGATTTCGAGCAGAACGAGACAACAGCTTCATAAATGATTCAATAGTGCAGACGAGTTTATTGATAAAAATAGCGGATCAAAAAAATCCGTTTTCATTTCTGACCTTATTGATCGATCAAAAAACTCAAACGTTCGGCCGACATAGAAGGTGTAAACTCAATAATGTCTGCAGTGACGACATCCTCAATCACAAAAGGATCCTGATTAACCCGGGCCTGCACTTCTTCCAATGAAGCGTTATCCGCCACAATGGCTCCACCCGCACTGGGTTTTATACCACCAGCCAGCAGAAACACACCCTCATCAAAGCCCTTTTTTATCCATTGTTTGTGAGCCTCCAGGTACTGACTGACCTGATCCTTGTTATGAGAGAACCTGAGAAGAACAACAAACATTTCGACATTCCTTTTTCTTTTTCTTTTTCTTTTTCTTTTTCTTCGCCAAACGAGCTGACACGTTTTGAGGGTCATTGTGCCAGCCCTTTAATCCCAACGACAGGTATTGATAGCGGTTTTTTATTGCGCTTTTAATGCCATCCCTGACGCATCGTAAAGGCTATTAAACGGATTTAAAGAGGTTGAGGTGCAGCTTGAACCGTTCGCTCGACCAGTGTTTTCCGGCAATATTTCAGCCAGAAACCATAAGGCGCACCGAGTACGACCAGTGCCAGCGTCTGGCTAATGGATGCTTTGATGATTGCCTCCCAACCGGTTCCGGCAATCAGCAGAATGACAATGTACAAAGGCAGTTGAAAACTCAGGTAGGCCAGAATGTCACCCGGCATCAACTTCATCCAGTGGGGTTTTGAACCACTCAACCAGGCCACCACTTTATCCCGGTAGCAACCATAACCACGGGCAGTAAGAAGATTAACAGGCTGACAGAGCAGTCTCGAAACCAACGACTGCTGCAGTGTAAAGCCGGCAATAGCCACTTCTATGAACAGACCGGTAACAAAGGTGAATGAGATCAGCGCACAGGTGTCCGCCAACCAGGAACGATTGATTTTCATGAGATATAAGCAACATTGCACTGCACACCGGGCAGATCTAATTACCTGGCCATGCAGAATAAAAAATTAAACAGTCATGAGTGCGAAGACGATTTCATCACCTTGAGTGACGTCATCATTTCCACGAAAATTTTCTGGAGTAGTGCAGATAACCTGCATCAGACAGAGAGGATCAATCGTAATAAACAGTCAGACAGCGGCCACCGAACAGACCCAGTGCGGCCCGCAAAGTAGAGAGAGAAACCTGTAGGTAGTAGGCTGTGTTCATGGGATCAAAAAGGAACAGGTCAATAAAATGATCCTCTCAGGATATGGCTCTACCCTGCTGGTATCAAGTCAGTATTCATCACAATCATTAATAGACCGATTAAGAGAGACTTAACCTTTCATGCTTTAATGCCTGACAACCATTCAAAAGACAGCATTCAGCACCGTGAGTCTGGGCTACACGAGGGAGGTTTACTCCCTCGCGAGCTTCAACCGTCACAGAAGACTATTCAACAATAGCGGGATTCGCTTCTGCCGGCCCACCTAAAAAAGCACGGTGAGACGGCGGCTGCTGTCCATCAACATCAGAAACACCCAGTTCCTCTGCCAGTTCAGCAGCAACCCAAACCTTACCCGTGCGCGCCATAAGATCTTCGCTACGGGCCAGAGCATCGATCAGCCTGCCACCAAACTCAGGGGTTTCAGCTGTCGCTGCCATATCAGCGTATTTATCAGGCTCAGCGTCAAATACCTGCTGGGTTCTCTCTGTCTTGACCAGCCCCATCCAGAGGGAAACACAGGCAACATTGAAAGGTTTAAAATCCACAGCCATATCGGAAGAAAACTTATCCAGCGCGGCCTTTCCTCCCCCATAGGCAGGCCCATGCATATAGCAGCGGGCACCAAAAGAAGAGATATTGACGATCAGACCTTCTTTCTGGGCAGCCATCATCTTGCCTGCATAAAAGCTGGCGACATAACTGGACCGGGTACCCACTTCCATAATGTCCAGCATATCCAGGCTTTTCTCCCAGAAGGGCCCTGGTTGTGTCAGTTCAGCAGGAATTGCGGTGGCATTGTTGACCAGAATATCCAGTCGACCGCTTTCCCGCTGAATACGTTCAAACAATTGTCTGACCTGGGTGTCATCACTGTGATCACACTCTATGGCTATTCCCTTGCCACCCAGTTCAGAAACTTCAGCAGCCGTCGCATAGATAGTTCCGGGAAGAGGATTATCCCCTTCCTGAGTACTTCTTCCCGTCACATAGACAGTCGCTCCGGCTTTTCCCAGGGCCAGGGCAATACCCTTGCCTACCCCCCTGCTGGCCCCAGTGACCAGGACCACTCGATTATGCTTCAACGGCATTCTCAACTTCCTGCTTGTTCTCGGTAATCGTTTTTGGCTCATACTGACTCAGATGCTCTGCCGCCAGATACCCAAAAGTCATAGCGGGGCCGATGGTTGACCCTGCACCCGGGTAAGTATGGGCCATAACCGACGATGAAGTATTACCAATGGCATACAGACCCTCAATGGCCTCACCATTCTCATGCAATACACGAGCATTAACGTCTGTATACAGACCCCCTTTAGTGCCGATATCGCCTGCATTCACTTTCAGGCCATAGAAAGGACCTTTCTCGAGTGCCGCCACACATGGGTTGGGTTTGCAGCTGGGGTCCCCGTAAAAACGGTCAAAGAGGGATTCACCCTTGTGAAACTCAGGGTCTTTACCTTCCACTGCATGAACATTGAAATTGGCAACCGTCTCCACCAGCCCCGGTTTGTCCACTCCCATTTTTTCAGCCAGCGCTTCCAGCGTGTCAGCTTTCACAAAGTAGTCTTTCAGACGTTTGGGTAATGCAGCATCAGGCTGGGCATAACCAGGTAGCACTGCACCACAGGGATACTTGTTTCGGAAAGTGGCATCAAAGACAAACCAGCAAGGCACGCCGGTGACATCCCCTTTATGGGTTTCATACATGGCATAGCCAATGTCACTGTAAGGTGCTGCTTCATTGACGAAACGTTCACCCGCACTGTTGACCATAATACAACCCGGCAACGCTCTTTCAACAAACAAGGCTCGAGCCTGAGGTTCGCCCGCAGGAGTCGTCGTTGGAGCCCACCAGCTGTGATCCATCAGAGCGGTTTGCGCCCCGACCTCAAGACCCGCCCGAATTGCATCCCCGGTATTGTTACCTGAAGGGGTAGCACTCCAGGAACGGTTGGAGGGTTGTGGGTGATACTGCTCACGCATGGACTGACTCTGCTCAAATCCACCTGCGCCCAGTACAACCCCTTTTCTGGCATGAATGGTTTCCACTTTTCCATTTCTGCGAACCGTTACGCCAGTCACACGACCATTGTCTGTGATCAGCTCTTCCATGGGGGAGCTGAGCCAGAGCGGAATATCACGATCCATCATGGAACGCCTTAAAGAGCCGATCAAAGCTCCTCCGAGGGTAAGATGACGATCTTTGGGCCCTTTGAAACGACCACCGATGTCTGAGTAATAGCGGAACATCACTTTCATGTTGGTCCACATCCAGCCCGGTGCTCTGGTCAGCATCTGCCGGGCTTCCTTCACGCTCATGGTCATGCGCCCCATCATCAGGGTACTTTTACCAGGCGGCCTCTGAAGATCAAACTCACCACCCAGCTTACGGGCATCAAAAGGAATCGGGTCCATAGAGCGGTAGCCCGGCATGCCATATTCGAGCTCCGGGTAGTAGTCGGTATACTCCGCCTGAGCTTCAAACTTTACATGACTGCTGTCTTCCAGATACTTGACCATCTTACGGGCATTGGCCACATAGGCTTCTATGCGACCATCTTCCACCGGGGTCTGAATGACATTCTTGATGTACTCAACACCGGCTTCGTCATTATCTTGCTGACCCATCTGACTGATCTGGTGATTATTGGGAATCCAGATCCCGCCACCGGAAATGGCTGAGGTTCCGCCATAAAGATCTGATTTTTCTACCACCAGAACTTTTAGCCCAAGATCGTTTGCCTTGATCGAAGTGGTTAATGCCCCGGCACCTGAGCCCACGACTACCACATCAAATTCATGATCCCAGTTATTATTGTTATTCATCATTCATTCCTTATACGTGATAGCCGCCATCGACCGAAATCATCTGCCCGGTAATGTACTGGGCTCTGGAGGAAGCCAGGAAACTGACTGCATCAGCCACTTCTTCCGGTTTACCAAAGCGCTGCACACACAAACCTTCTTTCACCTGTTCACACCACTGATCATCAAAAACACCTTCCTGTTTCAAACGCAGGAAAATGCCGGTTTCAATAACCCCAATGGCCACACTGTTGGCCCTGATTCCATAGGGACCTTCTTCTTTGGCAATGCCTTTAATCAGCGCTTCAATGGAAGCTTTAGGCGCTACTGATAACACGTCACGAGACGGATAACGACTCAACCCTGCCGAGCTGACATGTACAATCGAACCGTGACTTTTTCTTAGATAGGGAATAGCTGTATGGGCAACGTTATAGAATCCGTTGACGTCACTCTGAATCACTTGCTGCCAAAGCTCCGGTTTTATGTTGGCAATGTAATCCTGGGGAATGTCGTATCCCGTAGCCATAACCAGAGTATGAACCTGTCCATATTGACGGGACAGTTGCTCAAATAAGGTGGCAATGCCATCCAGATCGGCCATATCCAGTTGAAAGGCTTCTGCAGTGCCTCCTGCGGACTCCACTTCTGAAACAACTTCCTGAGCGCGGGTATGGTTCTTGTGATAGGTCAGGGCAATTTTGGCCCCTTGTTCTGAAAGCCGTTTACAGACAGCACTGCCTACTCCACCACTGCCGCCTACGACCAGCGCCACACCGTCGGGAAATTCTTCGTTATTGTTATTATTCATGAAGTGTCTCTGCCAAGCAGCCATGAGCTAAGAAAAATATTTTGCTGCCCTTCGAAACTATTAAATGGCAAAGCAAAATTTTTTCACGATAAAATGGAGCAAATATGATCTATTTATAGTGTTCCTATAAATAGATTGGGTACCCTGAATTTTTTCGTTTGGCACCCAATCTATCATCGTCCGAAGAGACTAACGGGCAGAGCTATTGCTGTCCTTGAGCATAGAGTCAGCAGTTCTTAACCCATCACTTAGGCAAGTAGTACTTAAGAAGTTACCGGCCTTGGCGCTACAGTCACAGTGACATCCCATTTCTTTAGTTCAGGGTGACGATCAATATGAGGTTTGATTTCTGACAGACTCTCCCGGCTCAGGCCAAT
>NZ_JBPCXO010000262.1:0-19465 GCF_051008435.1 Endozoicomonas sp.
TGGCGCTCCTATAGAAGTCATCAAACAGTACGTTCAGCAGCAGAGAACACCGCATTAGTCGGCTATCGCCGACGAGCTTACATCCCCGCACTCAAAGTACGGGGTTTTACGCTCAACCGATAAAGCCGCTTTGGTTTGGGCAAAGGCCGCATAAAACCTGAAATATTCGCTTTCAGGCATAGACCAACTGTTTGCTGATATGACGCTGACACCCTCTTGCTTCATCGCCCAACTGCTGAACAAACCGTTCGGCAAACCTTATTACCCGGCACCAGTCAGTAAACTCCCGATCTTCAGAAGGGGCTGCAGTTCCATCGCTCACCTTGAGAATCAGACTCAATAGCTGCTTCTGGAAAAAACCATAGCGCGACAGTTTAAACGCACCAGCGAACACTTCGACACTGTCAGGTCGCAGTGAACCATAGCGAAGGTATTTCGTCAGATAAGAATTCTGGTGAGGCTCACTGCGATTGGCTTTTCTCGCCGTCAGATTGACCGAAAAAAAGTAACAGGGCTTACTGTTGAGCACAGTTGTATTCTGCTCTACAAATCGACAAAAATAGTCATGATGGCGACCATAACGGACGGAGCTGCCAAGGACAAAGGCATCGTAGTGCTCCAGTCGAACCTTTGTCACCGGGCCTTCCAGATGAATCAGATCCACTTCATGCCCCGCACGGGTCACAATCAAACGCATCCGTTCAACAATTTTCTGTGTCTGACCTTCCCTGGACGCAAACAGCATCGCAACTTTGGACATCGTTTACATTTACAACTCTGCAGCCTAAATCTAGGCCATCCATGATGTCAGATAATATATTAACTGACATTGAACAGGATCAATAAACCGTTAAAAACACAATTCAAAGACTCCAGCCATTCTGACTAAGCAACCTCCCCTGCTTCAAATAGACGGTACGAATGCAACGAGCAGGGTTCAATAAACATTTTCTGTTATAAGGCCACTGGCGGAAAAGTCATTCTCGTCGTATGTTGTAAACAGCCCTGAGCAAAAACAGATCACTTTCATCAGCATGAAAGTGATCTGTTTACAGTCATAACTCTAAAAATAGAACGAGCACTGATGAAGGACATAGCCCTCCTTAAAAAGCATCCTGCAGCCCTTTTCGGAGTGTTTCTCTGGGGACTGGCCATCATTCTGATCTTCGCCAAAGTAGCTCTGGAGCCCGGTCAGCACACCGTACTCGATAGCTATCTGCTGGGGGCTGAACGATGGATTGACCGGGTAAAACTGTATTCAGGTCCGGGCGGGTTTATCTACACGCCCACCTTTGCTGTTCTTTTTGTACCTGCTACCAAACTGCCTGTTTTTCTGGCCGATCTGCTTTGGCGATTATTCATCATTGGACTCTATGCCTGGGCCAGTCTGCGACTGCTGAGCCACTTTCAGGAATACTCAAGAGAAAAGCTCTTCAACTGGTTTGGATTATTCAGCTTGATTGCCGTTCCCATCGCTTTTTCCGGTTTTAGAAATGGGCAAATGAATGTTGTCTTGATTGCTGCGATGATGCTGGTCATTAGCCAAATCATAGAAAAACGCTGGAATTCGGCAGCTCTGGTGCTGGCTTTGATCATGAGCCTGAAACCCACTTTTATCGTCTTTTTCCTGTTGGTGATCACACTGTTCAGACCTTTCTGGCTGAGAGTACCTTTAATGCTGCTCGCCTTTTTGGCATTACCTCTGGTATTTGGCGGGCTGGATTATGGGCTTGAGCAGTACAACAACTTTCTGGAAATGGCAGACTCTGCGGTTGAGCGGGGAATAACTACCCCCACCTGGGCCAGCTTCTTTAACATTCCCATGCAGCTGATCCACTACTCGGTTCCGGAAAGCCTGCAGAATATTATAAAAATCATTCTGGCCGCTATGACTTGGGCCGTGAGCTTTTATGCCATTGTCCGTCATGGCACCAAAAATGGTCTGATTTACTTATTAAGTTTTGCTGCTTGCTATCACGTTATGTTCAACCCCAGAAGCGTGAATACCGATTACATTATTTTGGGTTCAATACTGGCATTCTGGTTCACTGCTGCTGCCTATCTTTGGCAAGATAGAGCCCTGGCATGGATCACGGGTTTAATTTCCCTGGGGGTTTTGTTCGCCTTTGATATTTCAAGAACGCTGGTAACGGATGCCACAAGCTGGTTTAACCCACTGATGGCTGCCGTTTTCACGGGAGTTCTTATCTGGCAATTGAGCAGAAAAAGAGTCTTCGCTCCCTGAAGCAAAAAAAGAAAAAGGCCGCTTAGCGGCCTTTTTTACTAACGATGATGAACTTAACCTTTATAGAGCTTAGGGTTGAGCACATCTCTCAACCAGTCACCCAGCAGGTTAATAACCAGCACCAGTGTCACCAGAATCGCACCGGGAATAACGGTAATCCACCAACTGCCAGAGAATATGTATTCAAAGCCACTGGAGATCAACGAACCCAGAGAAGGCTCGGAAACCGGCATACCCAATCCAAGGAAAGAGAGAGCGGCTTCACTGATGATGGCATTGGCAATCTGTACTGTCGAAATCACAAGAATCGGAGAAAGACAGTTAGGCAGGATGTGGCGGAACATAATACGACCGGAACCAAACCCCATAACCTTGGCCGCTTCTACATATTCTTTCTTTTTTTCAGCCAGCACTGATGCACGAATAGTCCGGGCATACTGAGGCCACTCGGCTATGCCGATAACCAGAATCAGCATCCACATGGCCAGCTTACTGTATAGTTCCGAACCAAATGATGCCTGGAACAGAGCCAGCACAACAATGGCCACCATCATGGTAGAGAACGAAAGCTGAATATCAGCCATACGCATCAGGAAGTTATCAACCCGACCGCCCACATAACCTGCCGTCAAACCAATAACGATACCCAACAATGCCTGCAGTACTACCGCAAAGAAACCGATGGCAATGGAGATTCTGGCACCATAAAGAATAGTGCTCAGCATGTCTCTGCCCTGAGAATCCGTCCCCAGCAGGAATCGCTCATCGCCCTCTTCACTCCATGCAGGAGCAATTTCAGAATCCATGATATCGATCGTCGAGAGATCATAAGGATTGGTAGGAGAGAGCACAGGAGCCAACAAAGCAGCTCCTACCATGACAACAAATATAAAGGCTGCCACCATAGCCAAACGATCATTGACAAAACAATGCCAGATATTGGACTGACGAATCTTTTGCCAGGTAGAAGGCGCTTCTTGTACAGTCAATTCACTCATTGGCTACCTCCTGCCAGTTTTACCGTTGGATTAATCAGGCCATAGATCAGATCGACCAGGGTATTCACCACCACAAAGATGCCACCGACGACAATCAGGTAGGCAACAATCAATGGTGTATCAACACGATTCACCGCCTCCAGGAACATAAAGCCCATGCCCGGCCACTGAAAGACGGTTTCTGTCAGAATCGTATAGGCGACCATGGTTCCGATCTGGACACCCCCTACCGTAATAACAGGCAGCATGGTGTTTTTCAGGGCGTGCAGGAAATAAACACGCACTTTTTGCAGACCTTTGGCTTTAGCAAATTTCACATACTCGGTATGCAGCGTTTCAACCATCTCGGAACGAATCAGACGAATAAACAATGGCAGCATGATACTGGCCAGAGAAACAGACGGCAGAATCAGGTGTAACCAGCCACTTTTAGTCAGGAAGCCGGTTTCCCAACCGCCAAAGACCGAAGTCAGCTCACCCCGTCCGTATGAAGGTAACCAGCCCAACTCAATGGAAAACAGATAAATGCTGAATATGGCCGTCAGGAAGACAGGAACAGAGATACCCAGAATACTGATCCCGAGAATCAACCGGGTCAGAATACTGTTCGGTCGTATAGCACTGTAAACACCCGCTGGAATAGAGATCAGAATAATCAGCAGCGTTGCGCTGAACACCAATTCAAGGGTGGCTGGAAGCTTATCCATAATAACTTCCAGGGCAGGCTCTTTGAAGAAATAAGAGGTGCCCAGATCTCCCTGAACCGCTTTCGACATAAAACGGCCATATTGCACCAGGAAGGGATCGTTAAGACCCATCTCTTCACGTAAAGCCTGTCTTTGGGCTTCAGATACGGACTGACCCACCATTTCTCTAAGCGGGTCCCCCAGATTGTCCTGGATGGAGAAACTGATCAGACTGATGATAAACATCACCACCAGACCCTGTACCAGTCTCCTGAATAAAAATAACAACATAAAAAATCCTGCAGCGTTCTTATACTTTGAAAATGCCGCTGATCCAGCTACCGGAATCATTTTCAAATAATGGCAGTAAGCGGCATATACGGCTCAAGGCTGTTGTAAGGCTTTGAACTCATCATCAATGATGAGAAAACGAAACCCTTTCGCTCACGGTTGATTTATATATTTCTGAATTCATCTGCTATTGACCGTGAAAAATATTTTGTCTTGCGGTTTTACCTACTCAAGAGGATGCAAAATATTTTTCTACGATCATGACTGTTTCAAATAGAGTGTTAAAACAAGGTGGCAACCCTGGACAACAATGCATAACCAATGAAGAAAAAAATGCTCTATAAGAATGAAGGTTCAGACTAATCAGAGAAAACGGCCGGTCGAGGAACGATCGAATAAGGGCCGGTCCGGGCCGGCCCCATAACGATTACTTCTCGCTGACTACCAGGTCACCCAGGTAAGGGAAGTTCATGATATTAACCACTTCCTCAGCATTCACACCTTTACGGGCACCCCAGGCCAGGTTCTGCCAGTGCAGAGGTACGTAAGCCGCTTCCTGATAAAGCTCCTTCTCGACTTCCTGCAGCAGCTTGGCGCGTTTGTCCAGGTTGGTTTCAGTACCGGCTGTTTTCACCAGTTTGTCGATGGCGCCGTTGCAGTAACTACCGCTGTTATACTGGCCCCAACCGGTGCTGGCATCGGCACAGGCTGTCAGGTACTCAGTCAGGTTGGCAGAATCTTCGGTATCAGAATGCCAGCCAATCATCATGATGTCCGCAGCACGTTCATCAAACGCTGGCCAGTACTGGGCCTTTGGCATGGTTTTCAGATCAACCTTGATGTTGATCCGGTTCAACATACTGGCTACAGCCTGGGCAATCTTTGCATCGTTGATGTAACGGTTATTAGGCGCCATCATGGTGATCGTGAAGCCGTCTTCATAACCCGCTTCTTTCATCAGCTGCTTGGCTTTCTTGAGATCGTAACGAGGTTTCAGGTCACCCACAAAGCCAGCATAACCTTCAGGTCCCTGCTGACCGGCAGCGGTGGCAAACCCTTTCATGATCTTTTTAACAATGCCTTCGTTGTTGATGGCATACACGATAGCCTGACGAACACGCTTATCTTTGAACGCTTCTACACGATCCTGATTCAACTGGAAAGAAATCAGACGAGAACCGGTCAGGGTGATCAGGTCAGCCTTGTCAGAACGCTCAATACGCTCATGATCATTAGGGGGAACCGGGAAAATGAAGTCCACACCACCGGACAGAAGAGCTGCGACACGTGTCGCATTTTCCTTGATGGGTGTCAGAGTAATATCATCAACATTGCCTGGAGATTTTTTGTCCCAGTAGTCATCAAAGCGCTTGTATTGCAGCTTAACGCCTTGCTGACGATCACTGACAATATAAGGTCCGGTGCCGGAGATATTGCGTGAAGCATAGGTATCACCGTGCTTTTTGATCACGCCCTTGTCACGACCTTTATCATCTTTACCGGTGTAGAACTGGCTGTCCATCGGGAAGATGTAGGTAGCAGAGTTCAGAACCAGCGGGTAAGGCTTCTTGGTGACCAGGTCAAAGGTGTAATCGTCGACTACTTTCAGCTCAGCAAAAGGTGCAAAGATGGCTTTATAGTCTGCACTGTTAACCATGCGATCGTAGGTCCACTTGACATCTTTGGCTGTCAGAGTGTTGCCAGAATGGAACTTAACGCCTTTTCTCAGGGTGAAGCGCATGGTCAGATCATCAATACGCTCCCACTTTTCTGCCAGACGAGGCTCAAAACTCAGATCCTGGCCCCAGCGAATCAGCGGATCAAATGACATATGTGCCATCTGCAGGGTTCCCCCTGACAGCTGCTCATAAGGATCCAGTGATACAGGGTCAGCATCGTATGCAATCTTCAGGGAAGCGGCCTGCACACTCATTGCCAATGTGGAAGCCAGAGCAACCCCAGCCAAAGACTTGATCATTTTTTTCATTATTTACCCCCAAGACAGGTCAATAAAATGTTTTTAATTTTTCTATCAAGAAACCGTTTCAACAGCGACAAAAATAAAACGGTTTCTGCACTCACAGCCATTGTGAGGAGCTTTCAAGTCAGCTCCTGAAGCGGTCAGGCAAACAACGCCCGACCCTCCCCCATCACACCGTTACAACCGGTGCTTGTTGTTGTACTGCATCCAATCCCTGACGGGAAAGGTGATCCATTTTCGGCATCAGCTCAATCAGATTCCGGGTATAGTCATGCTCGGGTGCAGTGAACAATTTTTCGGTCTCATCCACTTCTACCAGAGTTCCATTTTTCATGACCCCAACCCGATCACACATCTGGCGTATAACAGGCAGATCGTGACTGATGAACAGCATGGTGAGCCCCAGCTCCTGCTGAAGATCTTTAAGCAGATTCAGTATCTGCGCCTGAACCGATACATCCAGTGCTGATGTCGGTTCATCACAAATCAGGAAACGGGGACGAGTCGCTAATGCACGGGCAATGGAAATACGCTGACGCTGACCACCGGAAAATTCATGAGGAAACTTGATTCCGGCTTTGCTGCCCAAGCCGACATGATCCAGCAAGTCTTTAGTAATCTGCCTGATCTGCTGCTCAGATTCCGCCAGACCATGAAAACGAATGGGCTCGGCAATAATGTCGTTAACCGTCATCCGGGCATTCAGGCTGGAGTATGGATTCTGGAAAACCATCTGAATCTGTCGTCTGAATGGCTTGCGAGCCTTTTCATCCAGACGGGTGATGTCATTGCCTGCAAAGAAAATCTGTCCTGAGTCAGGCTGATAAAGGCCTGCAATCACCCGGGCAATGGTTGACTTACCTGAACCCGATTCTCCTACCAGTCCAAAGGTTTCACCGTCACGCACGTTGAATGAAACATTATTGGATGCCGTTACATAACGACGGTTCTTTTTCAGGAAAGCCGATTGGGTTTCAAACTTGAGCACAACGTCTTCAACACTCAGAAGATTCTCGTCTTCTATCGTGCCAAAGGACTCACGTTGACCCAGCCAGTGATTCTTGACATCAATACTGCGGGTCTCGACTTTTTCAATGTATTCTACCCTGGGAAAGCGATGCAGCTTAACATCGGTTCTTGGAACCGCACTGATCAGACTCTGGGTATAAGGGTGTTCAGGACTTTCAAGAATTTGCCGGGTTTTACCAATCTCTACCAGCTCGCCCATATACATAACGGCTACACGGTCTGTGACGTTTGCAATAACACCCATATCATGGGTTACAAATACGCAACCCACTTCGCGCTCTTTGCATAACTCTCGAATCAAATCGAGAATTTGATTTTGAATAGAAACATCCAGGGCAGTGGTAGGCTCATCGGCAATAATTAATTCAGGCTCACCTGCCAGGGCAATGGCAATAACCACTCTTTGACGCATACCGCCGGAGAATTGGTGAGGATACTGTTTAATTCTGATTTCAGGCTCTGGAATACCCACGGCATTGAGCATCTCAAGCGCTTTTTCAAAAGCCTGCGCCGAATTTAAACCGAGGTTTTCAATGATGGTTTCAACTAATTGGGTTTTAATGGTCAGGAGCGGATTTAATGAAGTCATTGGATCCTGAAAAATAAACCCAACTCGTCTTCCACGCACTTTACGAATAGCTTCTCCGGAAAGGCCGGAAATGGTTTCGCCATTCAAGCTGATTTCACCACCCGCTACACGACCGGGCGCACTGAGCAAATCGATAATGGCATTGCCGACTGTGGACTTACCGGCTCCGGATTCCCCCACCAGGCCCAGGATCTCACCTTTGGCAACTGTGAAAGACACTCCCTTTACAGCCACTGCAACACCGTGGCGTGAAGGAAATTCAATGCGCAGATCATTGACTTCCAATAAGGACATGCTCCCCCCTCAAATTCATTGTGAAATGCAGTCGTTTTGTTTTGCCTGACGGATTACACGATAAACCTTAAAAATAGTTATGGAGTTAATCGTTTATCTGTCGGCTATTTTCGCTAATGACTGCTTTTTCATCTAATTCTTATTGGTGCTTTGCAAACCCTGTTGTTCCAGATTGAAACGAACATATGCCCATAGCACAGCAAGGTCTGATCAAAACATTCGGGGCCTGAAAGGTGCACATTCGCCTTTTGGCAAACACTCTGTTTATACATTCGCGCAACGACCAAGGCTGACGTTGTGCGAATCCGGGATCCACCGGACGACGCTGCAATTGCATAAAGAGAGGCAACCAGGACTGTTTAATTCCACTGTAAATGGAGTTAAAACAGGCAAACCCGTACAACACATTCGGGCAAACTGAAGGGAACTATAACCAGATAGTCAGAAAATAGGAAGCCCCCGATAGCTGAATACCCCTATTTGATAGGTGTATTTGTCGGGTATTTCGTGTAGAAGAAGCAGCTGTCAGGCAGCTCTCATGCTGCCTGATACGAACCAGTTACGACACAGTTGCATATAGACGCCATAAGGACGAGCCATCAGCATCAGCGCACCGATTTGACCCAGAGAAGCAGTAATAACCTGCTCCATTGTTGCCCCTGTGATAGCAATAAGTGCAGCATAGACTGGAATCTGAAAAGAGATAAACGCAAAGATATCCAGAACAGTATTACCCACCCGCCTTGAACCAAACAGTCGGCTGTAACACATCATCCAGTCCCGATAGATACCATAAGGTCGTGCAATCAGCATATTGACCGGAATACTCATCAGACGAGACTGCAAAGATTGTTCAATAGTCAATCCAGCAACCAGAATCTCAACCAGCATACCGACAACCAATCCAAAGCTGATCAGGGCAAATGTATCTGCCAGTGTTTCGCGCTTAATTGACATGTAACTCCCCCTGAATTCAGACAATAGAAAGCCCTGACGTAAATAAAAACATCAGAAAAAAATGCTGAAAAATAAGTATTAGACTCGATTGCTTAGCAAAGATGACTCGACATTAAAGTGATTGAGACACCTGTGCCATGCGGCATAATTTATACCTGGTACGGCCGATTTACAACAGTGTAAAACTTTGTTTTAACCACTACTTTCAGACTTTAAACCCAAGCCAGAAACCCCTAGTAGAGGAATAAACCTTACATTGATTTCAGTACAACAAGTCTCACTGACAACCTATTAACTTATTAACTGATTATTCAGATTTTGACGAATGACTGACCACAGAATAATCAGTCAAACTGGACTTAATCCCTTGGGCCTCCATAATGTCCTGAAGCTTTCCCACAGGAGCCTGCCGGACTTAAGTCAATTTCAACCTGAGCTCCAGAAAAAACGTCAAGCGTCTTGACCGCACTCAAGACTGCAACTGTTTTTCCTGAAATTCATACTCGAAAGCATCAGTCCAACGAGCTTCCAGAAAATCATTATCGGTATTCGTCCATGCATAAAGAAATTGCCAATTGCCTGCTCATGCTCAGAGAACAGCAGCCTGTGGTTCATAACATTACCAATCAGGTAGTCATGAACAATACGGCCAATGCATTGCTGGCCATCGGAGCATCTCCCATCATGGCCCATGCAGCAGAAGAGGTTGAAGAAATGGTTTCCCTCGCAGGTGCCCTGGTGATCAATACGGGCACGATCACCAGCTACCAGGTTTCATCTATGGTGCTGGCTATTGAGAAAGCCAACGAACTGGGAAAACCATGGATTCTGGATCCCGTTGGAGCAGGTGCAACCACCTTCCGATTGAATATGAACCGTGAACTTTTGCAACTGAAGCCCACTGTCGTTCGAGGCAATGCCTCGGAAATACTCTCAGTATTAGCAGGAGAAGCTTCTGGAAAAGGAGTAGACAGTATTCACGACAGTTCCTCAACGCTTGGAACGATTCAGCACAGTGCTGCCGAACTGGGCATCGTCATGGCCGTCACCGGGGCAGTGGATTATGTGACGGATGGTAAGAGACTGGCAGCCATCAGCAACGGTCATCCAATGATGGCTAAAGTGACGGGAACTGGTTGTTCAGCAACGGCAGTGACAGGCGCCTTCCTGGCCACCTGTGAGGATCCATGGCTGGCCTCTCTTTCCAGCTTGAGCTGCATGGGAATTGCGGGAGAAGTAGCAGTAGAAGCCAGCAAAGGACCTGGAAGCCTGCAAATGCATCTGCTTGACCAGCTCTTTCTACTCAACGAAAGCGTCATTCGAAATCGCCTTCAGCTGAATTTGGAATCTTATTAACGATTCGCTCCCAAACAGCCATGAGCCGGAAGTGCCGCTCCCCGGAATGCCGGACCACCCAAACCATGAAAATGATGACAGACCCCGAATAGCGGCACTTTCATAGTAAACAGCAAAAAACCCTGTCTTTCAGTGAAAGAACAGGGTTTGTGTTTCAAATAAGCGTAAATTGTCTGGAGTCAGGCGGATTTAGCCAGTGGCTGCAAAGGGAATGCTCTCAATACTGAGTACTGTGCACCTTCTGCCGTTGTTTCACTCTTCATCAATACTACTTCATGCACGGTCATACGATAGCTGGGCATATTAAAGAAATGACTGTGAGTCACATGATGATGTTGCTTGAAGCGAGCCAGTGTGACATGAGGTCGAAAGTTACGCATTTCACGACGCATACCGCATAAGCGGGCGCCTTCTTCACAAATTCTGGACAGCGCATTCAACTGCTGCCCTGAATGCATATTCAAAGCCAGTGCTCTGGGTCTTTGAGCATCAGGAAAGAATTCGAAACAGCCGGTCATACAGTCAAACCCGCGAATACTCGTCAGGGACTCTTCGATATAGCTGGAAAACTGCTCAAGGCTCTGTTCGTTACATTCACCCAGAAAACGCAGTGTTATGTGTTGCTGCTGTGGTACCATCCAACGCAGCTTATGCTGAAGGACATCGCCGGCTCGGTGCTGTGCTTTCTTGTGCAGTGTCGCAGCAAGGTCCAGCGGAATCCTGACAGCGATGAATGCACGGATGGTTTTTTGATCTTTTGTTTTCATCAGACACTTCAACTATCACCGCTCATTGCCAGCATTATGCCTCGGTCTGGGTCAGATGGCGACGATAATCAGTTAAAAAACGATTAAGAGTTTGCAAGCCCTGAAGGCTGTTCGAGAGTTGCGTTTGAGCATACAGTTCAGTAGAACGAAGCCCAATCATAAACGCTCCGGGCAGCTTCGTTGAATTTGTACGAATAGTTAACCTATTTAGTCAATTTCAATAGAGCTGTCTGGAACCGTTCAAGGCTGCAACCACTCTTTCTGGACTTCAGGCCAAGCTACTTTCCTCGGCCAGTCTCCCAGCCAGAGCCTGCAGGGTTTGACGATTGGGCTTGAGGCCGGTAGGTATCTGCTCAACCGGAAGCAAGCGAATCATATCAGGAATTTTGAATCGGCTAATAGTGCCTACAAGCTTTTGTTTTGTAAATACTTCATTCAGAGAACCTGATTCGGTTTGTACAAATGCAAAAGGTCTTTGCCCATAGTCGTCGTCCTTTACGGATACCACAACGGCCATAATGATGTCGTCAATACTGAGTAAAGCTTTTTCAATTTCTTCCGGATGGATATTCTCACCCCCGGAAATCAACATATTATCTATACGACCAATAACAACTAATTGATGGCCAGCCCATTGACCCAGGTCACCTGTGTGGTACCAACCCTGCTCATCCAGGATGGGAATAATCCTGTTATTCTCAAAATATCCAGACGATAATGTCTTGCCTTTGACCAGAATTTCTCCGGAGGCGTCTATTGAGACGTCCCGATATGGCAATGGTTCTCCTGAAGTGATACCCGAGTCAGTAAAGCGAGGGATTCCGGTGCAGACCTGAGAACTCATTTCTGTCATACCGTAAGTGGTCAGAATTCTGATGTCCTTCGCCTGAACCATTGAGACCAGCTCGGCAGAAGCAAATCCTCCTCCCACAAGAATGTATTTCAGCTCACAGTGATCCAGCGATTCCGCGCCTTGCACTAATAACCTTCGCAATTGGGTATTCACCAGAGAGACATGAGTGATTCGATGCTGCACCAGCAATTGCTGCAAAGGGGTCTTTTTCGTGTCGATCACCATCTCGGCACCCGCGAGAAGGCAACGAATCACTATGCCAAAACCACCCACATGAAACAGTGGCAGAGATAAAAGCCAGCTGTCTTCTTCTGTCAGTGGAGTAGAGACTTCCGAACCTTTGGCGCTGTAGGCGTGATTCGCAAAAGTATGACTTACCGCTTTCGGAACACCGGTTGTGCCTGATGTGGCTATCAAATCACAAATAACTTCAGACTCTATGGTCAGGCTCCGGTCATTGCCTTTCACTGGTTCTGTGAGTGCAGGCCATTCCAGCGCCTTTGTTTCACCAATATCTGCCTGGAGTGACCACTGAGCTCCAATCTTCTGACAATATTGCTCTTTTTGTTCATCAGGCATTTGCGGGTTAACCGGACAATAAACCCACTGGCTTCTCAGGCAGGCAATAATGAGAGTGACGGCATCCAAAGCATGGGTTAACGGAGCCAGTATCCTGTCGCCTTTCCTAACGCCCTGATCATGAAAAGCCTTGCGAAACAGTTCTACTTTTGCATCCAGGTCCCTTCGGGAAACAGGCTGACCATCAACTTTTATAACATTCCTGTGAGGGTCTTTGAGTGTCCATTCTCTCAATGGGCAGAACAACAACTCCATACGGTCTCCATGGCATTACGTAAATCTAATGACAATGGCTTGCCATAGTCAGGCAAGCCACAAAATTCAGGGTTCTGAAAAGCACAAAGCGTGTCCAGACCAGGACTTTCGAAGGGATCACACTCAAGACTGAGCTGCTCGATGAGGCTCACCCCCAGCGCACTTTCAAACGAGGAGCTGAATACAGTTCTTACCTTGTTCTTCCTGGCCCAGCCAGCCAGTGACAGACATCTGGAAATCCCTCCCACCAGAGTGGGCTTTAAGACAATGGCCCTGAGCCCTTCTCCAGCCTTGAGAGCACCCTTCTCTGACAACCGAAAATCACTAACAGGAAACTGCAATGTTTCATCCAGTGCATACCCTATACCGGTCTCACTGAATAATTGAGGGAAATCGCGACAGTCCCCCGTAGGCTCTTCGATATAACTCACTCTGTTCGCAGTAATCTGCAAGGAAAATTGGATGGCTTCATCCAGCGACCAGCGCTGATTGGCATCCAGCCGGAGTTTTATCTGTCCTGGGATACATTCAAGTAGTTGATTGACCGCTTCGACATCCTGACTGACTGTATTACGTCCAACCTTCAGTTTGAACTCATTGGGCCAGCCCATCTGCCAACCTTTAAGGCGTTTCAGAGTTGATGCATCAGCCCCCATCAACAGAGGGGCATGCGCTGTCTTTTGCTGACACCACTTCTGCCTGTCTGCGCTGAACTGAATACTCTCAATAGCGAAAGCCACCGATGGATGCAAAAGCTTTTGGTCCGACCACTTTTGAAGACAACAGAGTTCTGCTACCTCCTTGAGCTGCTCCAGGGCCTCAAATAGACTTTCCTGGCTAAAATCTGGCAGTGGTGAGGCTTCTCCATAATGAGTCAGCCCTTCCTGATCCACCACTTCAAGAATCAGTCCTTCACGATCGGTCAAAGTAACCGTCTTTAATGGAAGAGGCTTGACCAGAGGCTGTCGGTATCGATAAATATGGCATGACTGGAATAACACTTCTTTCATAAATGTTTACAGATATCAGTACCCGGCTGTCCAACAGTGAATGCTATGAATGATCCAAGAATACTTACAACAGTAGCTGTTTGATTATCGTAGCCATGGCTTGCGGCTGTTCCCGATGAATATTATGGCCCGCTTCCTTTATTTCATGAATTCCCTGAAAACAGCCCATTTCAAGCAGCCGATGAGCGATGCCCTGAAACTTCAAATCACGTTCACCACAGAAATAATGTGAAGCCCTTGAAGAACGATTCAACATGCCCCAGAAATCCGGCTGTTGCGATAGACTGAAAGCCTCCAGCGCTAAAGCCAAAGACTCACCGCTGGTACCGCTTCCCATCACTTCATTAGAAGATGACTCTTGCGTCTGATTACTGATGCAACGATGTTGCATGAGTCGCTCCCGCTCTCGGCTGTTCAAATCCGCAAAGACAGGCTGGTGATACCACCGTTGCAGGACTTCACTCAATGGATCAGTACGAAACTGACCAGCCCAGCTCTGATCATCCTTCCAGCGAGCCTGACGCTCCGCATTGTCCTCCAGACCGGGATGAGAGGATTCCACCAGCAACCGGTCAACAGCATCACCTTCCCGGGTCAGATGACTCATGGCCAGGCGCCCGCCCAGTGAATAACCCAACATGCTGTAACGATCGAGGTCCAGCTGGGAGAGCGTTTGTCGGAGCAAGTCACTGAACTCCTCAAACGCTTTTTCCCGGCTCACTTTGATATCACGGCTTTTACCATGGCCCGGTAAATCCACCGCCACCAGATAAAGATCATTCTCAAGATTTCTGGCCAGTGTTTCCCAATCCCCGGAATCGCCCAGAAATCCGTGCAACAAAACCAGCGGTACACCTTCACGGATACCCCAGGTTCGATAAGCTAAGTTGGTTTCGCTCATGACAACATCTCCAGCCGGCTCAACGCCTGCTTTATCTGTTCAGCAGCCTGCCCGGGTTGCGTAGCAACCTCAATAATCGATGCGCATGACTGCTCGGTCACCTGCTCCAGCAGAGCTTCCAGCTCCTGGCGGCCAGCAGGCAGATAATAATCCAGTCCAAACATGGCAGCAGCCTGACGGGCATTCAAACCGTGAGGAGTGACAAAGTATTGCTGTGCAGCTTCAGGCCGGTCTTCCACAGGCAACATATTGAAAATGCCACCACCGTCGTTATTAATCACCAGCAGTACAAAAGGGGTCTTGAGCTGTCGCAGCAACTGCAGGGAATTTAAGTCGTGAAGGAACGAGAGATCACCGATCACTGCCACCATGACGTTCTTATCACCCGTTGCACAGCCCGCTGCCGTCGCCATCAGCCCATCAATGCCACTGGCACCCCGGTTGGCATAAACCTGCCCGCTCTGTGACAGGGAAAACATATCCAGCAATCGAATCGGAAGGCTGTTTCCCAGAAAAAGACTACTGCCTTCAGGCAGTATTGTGGTCAGGTGTGTACCCAGCCAGCGTTCAGTCAGTGGACCCGGTGTTGAATCAAGCTCTGAAATCAGAGTCTGGACAGAATGCGATAACTGTTCAATCTGATCTATCCAGGCTGGTTCAATTCCGGCGCCAGAGGAAAGTCCGGCTAACATACGACAGCAGTCAGTAACAGGCCCTACCCATCGATAAGTCTGACAATGACCGGTATCCATCCGCCTGAATTCCTGCCCTGCCATCCAGTAATGCTGCCACTCGCCAGCCGAGATAAATTTATCCAGCCTCTTTGAAACCAGATGACCACCCACCTGGAAAATGCGATCAGCCTGACTCAACAGTGCTTTCCCGGCTTTGCTGGCTAACAGCAGGTCTGCATGTTGAATCGCTGCCGGGTGACCATGAAGCTGGGATTGAAGGTCGGCCAAAAGAGGCCAACCCAGTTGACGAGCCAATTCTGCAACAGCGTCTGCTGACGCCTGATCTTCGATACGCCCGGCAATAATCAAGCCTTTACCCGCCGAAAAATCAGACCCGCTAACAGGGCTTTGTCCCAGTGACACATCAAGCTGGGTCTCATACACCGTATGAGGCGTATTGACTGAACCCCAGTATGACAGTCGACTCAGGTAGCCTGAAAAATCCACCCTCTTTCCTTCTGGGTACAAAGGCTCCCTGAACATGCAATTGACATGCATGGGCAGCCCCTGCATGCAGGATCGGGCATAGGCCTGATCAATACTGGTCAACAACCAGCTGGGGGGAATATTTTCATCGGGTGTTGGTAGTTTTAAAGTCGCTCCGGGATAGCCAGCATAAATATCCTGCTGCTCAATTGCCTGATTCGCCCCGCAATCTATCAATTCAGGAGGCCTGTCTGCCGTCAGAATAACCAGAGGAACCCCTGACTGCCTAGCCTCAATAATAGCGGGATAGAGATTGGCAACCGCAGTGCCGGATGTGGTTATAACTGCAACCGGCTTACAGGTGCTTTTGGCCAGCCCCAGGGCAAAAAAACCCAGCCCACGCTCATCAAAGTGCACATGTTTTTCAAGCTTCGGGTGCTCTGCCGCCACCAACGTCAGGGGGGCAGAACGCGAACCCGGAGCGATACAGACATGCTCAACCCCCAGTCGACACAACTCTTCCAGAATCAATGCAGACCAGAGAAAATTAAGGCTAGGATGCCTGGTGGGAAAGGTCATGAGATATTCCAATACTCTTCTCGATGGCAATGCAGCTTTATCCAACTCGGTAGCCATTTTCATGATCCGGAGTCAGCTGCATTTCCGGTTCATAGCTGTTTGATGTCTCTGTTACGCAGGCTTTATGGCCCAACAGTGACAGTACGGTTTTGATCTTGTTGTTCAGTTCCTGCCACTCATCCTGAGCTACTGATCCATTGACAATGCCGGCACCTGAGAATAACGAAAGATGTTTCTCTTCCAGCAAGGCACTGCGTATGGATACCGTGAATTCACTGCGCTTTCTGCCCAATACACCACAGGCTCCGGCATAAAGGCCTCTATTGTAGCTTTCATGCTCTTCAATAAAGTGCCGCGCCATTTCCCTGGGCTCACCGCCCACCGCTGGCGTGGGGTGCAAAAGAGAAAACAGCTGACTGTCACTGATTCCTTCCTTAAGGACGCCCCGGATCAATTGCCTGAGATGCTGGATCGTCTGCAGTTTGACCACGGAGTGGCTACGATCAAATTCCAGATAACTGCAGATAGACTCCAGACGTGTGCGAATATCATTCAGTACGAGACGATTTTCATGAACATTTTTTGAATCATTCAGCAGACGAAGCTCAAGTTTGAAGTCTTCATCCCTGTCACTACCCCTTCGGGTCGTGCCTGCCAAAGCTTCCGTATGGACAACACGATCTACTCTGCGAAACAGTCGTTCAGGCGAGCAACCGAAGAACAGGGAACCCTCATCGGATTCAAAGGCAAAAACGTAAGACCTCGGGTTCGCCACTTGCCATAAGTACAAAATCATCCAGGGATCCAGCTGCCCTTCCTGCAAACTGATTCGTGCTTCTCTGGAGAGCACCACTTTTTTCAACGCCCCTGATTCAAGATCACTCAAGGCATGATCAATCAGCGAGACCCAGTGAGCTTGATCGGGCTTGAATTGAGGGGCACCCAACCGGCACGGTGAATCAGGCTCATCCACAGACCAACTGACTCGGGTTAGGTAGTTCAACACCTTATCAATACTTGTTCGCCATGACGGCTCATCCTGAGCCAGCAGGTTGCAAGCCAGTGAGCACCCCTTCCGAGTCTGAACCACTTCGATGACCGGGAAAAAGAATTCTCCATAGCCAAAGGCAGGCCAGACCATCTTCTGACTGTCGGAGAAAGAGAGATACCCCAAACAGCGGGTTGTTTTATCCAGCAACCTGTTGACCTGTTCGAAACAAGTGTTAACTTCAGACTGATCATTAATTTTGTATCGCCAGGCTTTACCTAACCCCGCCACCTTGTAGTCGCTGTCGCGATCCTGCCAGTAACTCTTTCCCGGCAGTGTCTGGGCCGCAAGCCAGTTAAATAGATTGATCATGGGAAGGGGCTGTTCTATCCGTACCAGAGGCTGCTCCGGTGCACCGGATAACCGAAGCAGTCTCAGCTGCTCAGCCAGCTCTGCCACCTGACTTCGAACTTCTTCTATCAACTCCTTACTCCCAAGCGCTTAGGCCAAATTCAGATATTAAATTGTACGTATTAGCATCAACTCATTCAGGATGGTATTTACCGAAGCAGTTATGAGCCACTTTCGACATTTACCCTGATGATCGATTGACTCGGCCCAGCTCATAACAAAGCCATGCCAATGACACTTTTTAAAGATGGGGTCATAAACCCACACGAAACGCTCACCAGAAGCCGTATGGAAATGATATTATAGGGGCTGACATAAATACCCTGGAACTAGATCGAGTATGGCAACCAATGGCGAATCTGCCAGAAGATGGCTGGAAGAAAACCAGGACAAGGTTTCACTTGAACGTATACGACAAATCCGAGATAACATCTCAGACAAGCTACAGGATCTGGATGAATCCGATGAGAGCTATCCGGGTTTTTTGGAAGCCCTGGATGTAATGGATAACCACCTGCTTCAGGAAGAACAGGAATCCCCGGTAACAGAAAGCGAATCGATCAGTCTGGATCTGGGTCCGCTGATTCCACAAGCTGATTCTGAACCCCCTCAGCTCACGGCACAAGAGAAGAAGTTGAAGTTTCAGCAACTGCTGAAAACCGGGAAGCTATAACCCTTCGATCCATGTGTTTCATTTCTGCCTGCAAGATACCCCTATCCTGCGGGCAGACTTGTGTCGCAAAACTCGACCCCACCAACAATACACAACCTGAAAGGCAAATTATGGAGTGGATCAGTCTGGCACTACTTGGATTATTGATCGTCATAAGTCCGGGGGCAGATTTTATATTGGTGCTTAGAAACACCCTTCAGCAAGGCCGGACTGCAGGTATATGGGCAGCCGTTGGTATCAGCGCGGCCATTACGGTTCATATCTCTTATTCGATTCTGGGAATTGGCTACCTGATTTCACAAAATTTGTTTCTCTTTCAATGTCTGAAATACCTTGGTGCTGCCTATCTCGTTTACCTGGGCATCAAAGGTTTTCTTACCAGTGGCAGTGCCATGGACACACAATCAACACGTCAGGAGGATCAGGCCTACTGGAAGCTCGCTCTGCAGGGCTGGTTGTGCAATGCACTGAATCCTAAAACCATGCTGTTTTTTGTCAGCATTTTCAGTCAGGTGATCTCACCTGACGGTGAGAACATAAAGCTCGCCCTGATCTACGGCAGCTATATGATTCTGTTGCACGCGTTGTGGTTTATTCTGGTCGCGATACTATTTACATCACAACCTCTGCAATCCCGTCTGATGAAAATGAAGAAGCGCCTTGAGCAAGCCTGCGGCATCGCACTGATCTCTTTTGGTGCATTGCTGGCCGTCAAGGCATAAACACGGAGAAGCGAAGAACCGCTACTAAAAACCTGCGACAATCAGTGATTCTCTGGGTTTATCTACACCGTCAACACGGCTGCATACCGGAGTATGTCTTACGCCACTCTTGTGTAGGGTTTAAGGTCGAGCTGTAACGTG
>NZ_JBPCXO010000263.1:0-31886 GCF_051008435.1 Endozoicomonas sp.
GCGGTGGCGCTCCTATAGAAGTCATCAAACAGTACGTTCAGCAGCAGAGAACACCGCATTAGTCGGCTATCGCCGACGAGCTTACACCCCCGCACTCAAAGTACGGGGTTTTACGCTCAACCGATAACCAGACCCTGAATGTCCCTGTCCCGGACAGCACCTTCCCGGACATCCGCATGTCACCGGGATAGTCCAAAGTCCGTTCGCATCCCGGTAAGCAGGCTGGCCTTCTGCCCCCGGCATCAGGAAAGCCCCTTTGCGCTGTTGACTGACCGCTGTCGGCAGCCACTGCCGGGACAGGGCCTCCCACAGCCATCGATAGGGGGCAATATCGACTTCCGGGTGCTCGGCTTGCCAGTCCTGCCAGAACTGCTCCCTGCGCCACTGGGGCGTGTGATTCAAATGCCTCAGAACATGGGTCAGCCCGGCCAGGAGCAGGCTATCCGGTTGCTGGGTCTGAAAGGTTTCCAGATCAGTCAGGGCCTGTTCCGTCAACACGGCCTGCCGGGTTTTGATCCCGAACAGCCATTGCAACCCGCTGTACCACGTGGACGACCCAACTTCATCCAACACTTGACGGCGCTCGGTGAGGTAATCACAAAATCGCTGGAATCCTGACAACCAGGGGGCGGGGGTCTCTGACAGGGCATTCAGCACGGCACAATCAGGGAAGGGGGTCAGCCACAGGGCGCGGGGGCCCAGCAGCTGGAACGCCGACTCGTCCTCCGCGTGATCGTTCAGCAGACTGTCCAATAGCAGCCGGGCGTCTTCCACCCGCTGATCCTGAATAGCGGTCTGAACCACCTGATACACAGGCCACCAGTTCGGGGCTTGTTGCTCAATTCGGGTTTCCAACGCAGTAAAGGGATTGGTTTCGGTGTTCTCCGCCACCGACCACCGGGACAAACCCAATACCATGGACAGTATGAAAAAGCCTTTGAAGAATGGCCCCCTGAAGCAATTCATAAGCGTACTCCAAATACGCTGAATCTATGAATTTTCACACCGACTGTTTTACCGGTTTCCTCCTCAGTCAGTTTGAAAATATTGGAATCAAAGGGTCTTCGGGCTGGCTTTGCCAGGATAGCGGTATGACCTGGAATCAGTTTTAAAGAGTCAAGCACTCTTCCGGAATCCTCCGGATTGGAGACGGAGTACTTGAAAAGCTCATGAAGATCCGTTGATAGAGAGCTTTCTACTGAAGAAGCTCCGTGACTCACCAGCAATAAAAGAACGATCAGACTGACTCTAAACATACCCCAAATCTTCTTTCATCCGATTTTTATTAGAGAAGATATAGCAGTAAATTCAGATTCTGTTTTGAAGATTGACGAGTTGATAAAGAAGATTCAGGAGCCTACTGTTTTGGAAAGGCCTCGAATTTCCTCACGAATGGCAGGATCGCCCACTCTCTCTGTAATCGATTTAACACCTTCGGTTTTATACCCCCGAACACCCACGTTCTGCTCCTGAACTTCAAGGTTGCCACTCTCCTGAAGTATTTTCTGGAATAGCGCCCTGTCAGCAGGATCTACAATGGGACCAGGCTCTGGTACTTGTCCGGTTCCCTGATTAATCCGGGCTGCCAGGAATTTGATTTCAGCATCCAGCATACCCGTTCTGTCTTTACCACTTTTGCAGTTGGACAATGGCACACCGCCCACCCTATGAGTCAACAGTGCAACTCTGGCTGCAAGCTTGTAGGCATCATGATGGTGGTGATGATGTTGACCCTTTTTGTAGATGTCCTGAATCTGTGCCGTAAGATCCTGCACGGATCGATGATCTTTGTTTAATTGATCCAGCTGAGTATTCAATTCTGAAACCTTTTCCATATTGCCCACACTCTTGGCTTCCCTGATTTGCTCTCTGATGGCTGTATCTTTCTTTGATGTAGCACTGAGAAAGTCACCTGCCATACCACCAGTCACACCGGCTTTATTAGGTTTGCCTACCAGCATTTCCATAGCGGGATCGTTCATTTTTTTCTGGAACTTTCGTCCACCGGTTACCAACGAGGCACCACCGACACCACCCCAGTTCACCGGGATATTAAAGCGTGCCTGTTTGAAATTAAGTTTGATTTTTCTGGTCTGCCCATCAGGTCCAGGCAATTCAAGAGTGACAGGCTGTTTAGATGGATCAGTAAAATGTTTGAATGCCTCATTCTGGGCCTTCTGCATTTTTTTCTCTTTTCCGGATCCCAGACCGGTGGTGACCAATGAGGTAGATGTAGTCGTCAGGGTGGGCACAGGTCCTCCCTGGGCTGCAGCCAAAGCTGCTTCAAAAATATCAGGCCGGGTGGCCAGGGCAGAAAGCAGAACTTCCTTCGCCTTGGTTTTACCCCCTTCAGCCTTGAGCTCCGGCTTCCCTTTAAGGCCATATGGATCAGCGATGCCGTGCCTTATTCCGGTATAGACATTCTTGTTATTGATGGAGAAATCACTTCGATTCAGGTTTGAAGCATGATCGGTATTCTTAGTATCAACACAACTGGTTCCATGGCCTTCATAGTCGGTGTCATACAGGCGGGACACTTCTCCCTGTGATGACTCTGGCACTTTGATTTCAGCCGCTGGCTGTTGTCTTGATGTATATTCAACACCCGCCTGTGAAAAGGACTTCTCTATTGTTTTCCAGGGGCGATTATTCAACTGATCCACATAGGCAGCCCTGAAGTCCCCAGCCACCACTTGCTCATCCACTCCTGCTGAAACCAAAGCATCCTGCAAGATTTTCGGATAATGCTCCTTGGCCTTATGCATCTCTTCCTTGCTGACCGGTTCATCACCTTTCAGTTGAACGGTCTGCTGAAGTCTTCTCAGCTCATTCAATAACTGTCGATCCAGCTTGGTCAGCTTTGCTGCATCCTCTGTACGTCCCTCTCTCAAAGCCGATTGCACTTCATTCTTAAGAACGCTTCTGGCAGAGCCAAACTGCAACTTATGCAGCTTGAATAGCTCTTTGTGATCGTGAGTGCTTCCCGGAACCGATACTTCAGCATCCGATACAGGGATTTGATAATGATTCAACAGCGTCTGAGAATCCCTGCTTTCCTGAAGATGAGATTTGAACACTTCGCCAGCCACTTGTTTATCTACATTCCTCAGAGATAACTCATTCAAAAGTCGATGCGGGAGTGCTCTTAGATCTTTAACCATTTCTTCCGTCACAGGCTCATAATTCTGATGAATCTTTTGCTCATGCTGTTGGATAAAATCTTTCATCTCCAGTATCAGTTCACCACCATCAGGCTGTTGTCGGGCTTCACTGAGTACCTCTTTGGCCACAGACAGGGCAGCACTTTCATACTGATTCCTTGCCTGTTGATAAGCCCTTTGTACTTCAGGGTTGTCACCCTGCCCCATTTTCACCTTGGCATAAACATCCCCAACCTGTCTGAAGATACTGTCTGCCTGAGCCTGAGGACGGAGGTTGCCCGGTATCATTTTAGGTATAGGTTGACTGACTGAAGACACCTGACGTTGTTGAAGGGGGATATTGCGGGGTGCCCGGTGACTTCTACCCGGCAACTTTTTCAGAACATTCTTGATGGCCTTGACGGCTCTGTTCAGGCGACTGCTGTGCCTGACCTCTTCGGTCTCTCTGACATCCGGGGCAGCCGAATGAGGGTTTACTGACGTTGGCTGTATGCCCGATGGGAGCTTGCTGCCATCCATTGCTTTGGCTCCTTAATCAGGAATAAATTCCGGTCCCAGCCCTAACTCCCAGAAAAAGACAGTGACCACTTTCATAGAGACCAGCATAACCAGTGCGACGCAAACAATAGAGTTGGCAAAGAGAAAGCCGCGCTCTTCAGGTATTTTCATAAATAAAGGTGTTCCCAGATACAGCAACCAGGAAGACCAGCTAATGCCTGCCAGAATCAACATCATGGTTATGGGTATAGAAGGATAAAGACCGCCAATCCCGGTCAGACAAAGAGGTACTGAGACATAAATGGAAAAGCAGATGCAATCCATATAGCTTCGGCGGCTGCCATAGGTCTTTTCCATCCAGTGAATGAAAAAGCCCATCATGATCACCGCCGCAAAAATCGCCAGCCATGAAAAAAATGCCATCAACACAGCACTCTCTGCCGAAACTCTGACAGGTGTCACACCCGTGGCCGACCAACCAAAGTAAACTGCGCCGAAAAATGAGCAGATTCCTGGCAAAGACGAGAGGATCAGTAAATCTCTCAATGCCGCCAGAGGGGTTGTCTGATCAAACCGAGAGCGAATCAGAGACCACTCATTTCTGGGGTTGAATAGCAGACCTGGAATATGGTTCAGTAGCATTAGCAATTTGCCTTTGACATCCTATTAGAAGAATAGTCAAAGGCAGAGCCCATCACCTGTTACCGATAGTTATTAACATCCTAAATGATGACACTTGTAATAGTTTGATAGGTAGAATTTCATATTGCTGGAAGTTCTAAGCAGGAACAGACTAACCCTGTTTTTTTGAGGTGGCGATCAACCCGATTCTCCACCTCTTGTTGCCGATATTCCTTATTAATGGTGATACATCAATGGCACTGGATAATACTGATCTGAACGAATACCGCATCGAGCATGATCTGCTGGGTGAAGCTCCTGTACCTCAGGAAGCTTACTATGGCATCCAGACTCAGCGCGCTTTAGAGAATTTCAACATCTCCGGTGTCACGCTGAACCACTTCTCGAACATTCCAAAAGCTCTGGCCATGGTGAAAAAATCCTGCGCACTGGCTAATCGTGACGTGGGAATGCTGGATACAGCCAAAGCTGATGCAATTGCTGATGCCTGTGACGAAATCATTGCAGGTAAACTGCATGACCAGTTCGTTGTTGACATGATTCAGGGTGGGGCCGGTACTTCCACCAATATGAATGCCAACGAAGTCATTGCCAACCGTGCACTGGAACTGATGGGCTACCGCCGTGGCCAGTACGAGCACCTGCACCCGAACACTCACGTGAACATGGCTCAGTCTACCAATGACGTTTACCCAACGGCTATGCGTCTGTCCATGGTACTGAAGCACAACGAACTGGTTGTTGCTGCCAAGAGCCTGAAGAATGCCTGCGACGTTAAAGCAGAAGAGTTCAAAGACGTTCTGAAAATGGGTCGTACCCAGCTGCAGGACGCTGTACCGATGACCCTCGGTCAAGAATTCCGTGCCTTTTCCACCACCATCGGTGAAGACATTGACCGTATCAAGGATATGGCCAAGCTGCTGTGCGAAATCAACCTGGGTGGTACTGCTATCGGCACCGGTATCACTGCTGACAACCGCTATGCCCCTCTGGCTGTTAAATATCTGTCTGAGATTTCCGGTCAGAACATGATTCTGGCAGGTGACCTGGTAGAAGCCACTTCTGACATGGGCGCTTTTGTTATCTTCTCAAGCTCCCTGAAGCGTATGGCCGTTAAGCTGTCCAAGATGAGCAACGACCTGCGTCTGCTCTCTTCCGGTCCTCTGTGTGGTTTTAACGACATCAACCTGCCTGAAATGCAGCCAGGTTCTTCCATCATGCCAGGCAAGGTTAACCCAGTTATCCCTGAAGCCATGAGTCAGATCGCTTTCCACGTTATCGGAAACGACCTGGTAGTGACCATGGCTTCTGAAGCGGCTCAGCTTCAGTTGAACTACGCTGAGCCAGTATTGGTTTACAAGATTCTGGAATCCATCCAACAGCTCACCAACGGTATGTTCATGCTGTCTGATCGTTGCGTTAAAGGCATCACTGCCAACGAAGACATCTGCATGGATTACGTGTACAACTCTGTAGGTCTGGTGACTGCTCTGAACCCATACCTGGGTTACGAGAATTCCAGCCGCATTGCCAAGACTGCCATGAAGACAGGTCGTCGTGTGGTAGATCTGGTTAAGGAAGAAGGTCTGCTGACTGATGAGCAGCTGGCTGAAATCCTGAAGCCAGAAAACATGATTGCACCACTGGATCTGAGCAGCAAGATTCACTGATCGTCAAAATCAGTCATCTATAACCGCTCTATCCATAGAAAAACCGCACTGTAACAGGTGCGGTTTTTTGTACTCCAATACCAATCGATGCAGAATCTTCGTCCTACCTAAGCTGTACGCCAACCCTCACACTGCTCAACTGACAACGTCACAAACCCGAACTCCCTGCTTTCTGTCCATACTCTCAATCATTCAATACAATCCAGTTTCAAGGCCCATTACTCAAAGCTGAAAGCCCCCCCCAAAAAAAAGTGGCACAAACTTTCAGAGTACTCATAATGATCGTCACTCTGAATAGCATGATCAGCTTTGTGGAGAAAATCATGCATCGATACTCCACGAAGAACTACAGCCACTTATTAACCAGACAAAGTTCGAACTGAGTTTTACGGCTCATCCTGACGTAACTATACTTTTTCTTCTAAGATTTCTCAGAGGCTGAGAAGAGCCCATCTCCTGCTTCAAAGTCAATGTCAGCGCAATCCGGCAAACTCACAAGCCCACTTAGACCGTACAATGTTCCCTCAAAAATACTGCAATGTTCGTTATTTGATACACATTTTTTTAAACGACGAATAACACCTAAAAATTCAGGTATCAGTATGAAAAGCTTCCTTACATTATTCACCAGTATATTTTTTTATTTATGCATCTCGGTGCATCAGCGTTCGATGACGATTACATCCCTGGACGCCTGGTTACACTGGGAGTTACCTATGACTGCGAACAAGACCAGAATCCTTGCACGGGTCAGCTGTTTGACAGGTATATTGGCAATTTAAATTTAAACAAAGTGCCCATTGTAGAGGCGGGTGTTGGAATAGGCCCTTGTGCGCCAAAAAAACTGGCCAATAATAGATTTGAGATTGCGTGCCCACTGGAAGTGCCTCCTGTATCTTCTTCCACTGTATCAGTCACGTTCAGCACCTTCCCCGATGGTCTGAATCAAGATGTGAGGCAAGATACGACCATTATTGATGAGGATGGAACTCATATAGGGGCATTTATCATGCCTCCCAAAGCAGAGATATCACCTGACGTAAAAAAGCGATACTTTCTGTATAACTCATCCTCACCAGGCTCCAAACAAATAACCGTCAGCAACGAGGGTCCATCGTCAGCCAATCGCTTTGTGTTTTTTTTCTTTGGTAATGACAATATAAGCTTCCCTCATGCTCAGCCCCCAGGAGTGACCTATTACCATGATGAGATGATTACTTTTGACTTTAAAGAAATTAACAATCCGGCAGAATACATTCATCCGGGAGGACAGAAGACATTTGCCATCAACGTTCAGCCTGATGGTGCTCAAAAACAAATCCCCTATATCTACTCCTTTACCGGACAAATCAATAGCCTTGCCCTTCCACAGCCGAAAAAGTTCAAATTCTATTTAGTCAATACATCCAATATTCCGACAGGTGCAGCTATTGCAGCAGGAATTATCATTGGAGCGGTTGAAAGCAAGCACTCTTCTGAAAACGATAGCTTGGCAGGCAGTCATCAAGAGAAGCTATTATCGAACGCTTCTGACCCCACAGATACCAGCTTAACCGTTCATGTCATCATGGGCAGCCCTTCCTACAGCCGTGATATCAGCTATGATCTAGTCCCCATATCTACAGCTCAAAGTCCTGCCGGTACTACCTTCCTTCTCTCGGTTTCAGGCAGTGGTGTTACTATCAGTGATCTTGAATTCGATAAACATACCCTGAACTGTACCAAAACCCATTCCCAAGCCTTGTCCTGCAGCCTGTTAGCTGACGCAAGAATAACCGATATCGTGCTTAATGCTCTGAGAACCACGGTAGAATTTACCGACAATACAGACTCTATTGAAACGCAGGTTAAAGTGGAAAAGGGCGGAGCTAGCTTCTCGTTTGGCAGTCAGAGGATTAACATCAGTGTCGAGAATGATGGTCTTCCCAATGGTCCCTACCGTAGCAGTTGCCAAGATATAAAATGGGATCATAACTCTGCAATGCTGCAAGCCCAGTGCACCAATGAAAGTAAGCAGCAGATCACCAGCTCTATAGATTATTTCAATGCCTGCTGGCAGGGAGGTGATGATTATGGTGAGCTGCCACCACCAGGGTTAACCAATAACAACGGCCAGCTGACTTGTATGGTAAACAATCCCGCACCCGGCGGATCCTGGGTGACCAACTGCAAGGATCCCATCTATGATGGCACGACGCTGACTGCATTCTGCATGGATGCAGACGGTGGCAGCTATCACAAAAGCAGTGTCAGAGTCAGAGCCGCCTGCGTCGCCAACTATAAGATTCCACTCCCTACTGGCATTCCCACAATCAGTAATCAGAATGGTCATCTAGAGTGTGACTTGCAAAACTTTACTTCTGACATGCAAAGCCACTGCACATTCAATAGCCAATGGAATGGCATAGATACGCTCTCAGCAGAGTGTAATGGAGTCACTTCAAGCTTCAGTGGTGATCAATATAAAAATACATGCATTGACGGAACCCCACTCACGGTTCAGTCAGATAACAAAATAGGATGTGAATTCAGCATACAACCTGACACCCCTTCTTCTGACAACCATGAAGAACTCCAGGAATCTGTCGGACTTAAGCTATCGAACATGTTGAAGCTTAAACCTGCTTCTTAAAGAAGTAGAAGTTAATGGTTGGGTACTCTCGCAGTACTCAACCCAAAAACACCGGTAGAAAAGCTTTATGATTAAAATCTGCTCAAACCCCATAAGGCAGAGATACGGATCAAATCTATAGTGTCACAGTGAGAAAACTTACTGGTTGAACACCTGAAATCAGAAAATATGATTACCTTAAAGGGTCTCAACAGCAAAGTTTACTGGGGCACCCTCCAAAGGCAATCGTCTTGTAAATATTACCCTCCCTCCCCTTGGGGTGTACGGCTTACCGCATTTTTTATCGCCTAAAACCTACCTTTCTACCTGCTTACTCACATTTAATGAACATTGACAGTAGTTTTACCACTTGGAATGTATAATTTTTTCTATAAGATTGCGTATTTCGTGAGGCAATCAGTAGAAAGCGAAATCAACTGAACCATTCAAACGTAATTACGACTTGGAAATATCGGACATCGAAAAAACAAGCTCAGTATACTGAGTTGCAGTGTGCAAGTACCTGTCCACCGAAATCCAGGCAGAGCAGCCCACTCAGTGTAAGTTGTAAAAGGGGCAACAAGCAGTACACCGGAGCGTTTGCGTGAAGCACAACTCCTCCAAGGCATTGTTAAAAACCTCTGCTACACTGAGATCGAATTCCACAGCCGTTAAGCATGCAAAAGAATGAATGATGTGGTTCTACCTTCGCAAATTTTCTCCTGCCTGACGGCGCTTGATTACTAATCCGTTTACGGCAACTTTTATACAGTTACAGTGGAGTCGTTATGCAGCAACAGGATATGAAGCAGGAACCCACCGTTTTCATCATCGACGATGACGAGGCTGTGCGTGATTCGCTGAAAATGCTGATGAAATCTGTTGGACAGACAGTAGAATCCTTTTCTTCACCTGCTGAGTTTCTGGAAGTCTACGATGAAAACCGTCCGGGATGTATTGTTCTGGACATTCGTATGCCAGGAATGAGTGGGCTTGAGCTTCAGAGCAAGCTCAATGAAATGCACTGCATTCTGCCTATTATTTTCATTACCGGACACGGTGATGTGCCAATGGCCGTTCAGGCTATCAAGGATGGCGCAATGAATTTCATCCAGAAGCCATTCCGCGATCAGGAACTTCTGGATCTTATTAACGACGCCTTGAAGCTGGATGCACAGCAGCGACGTGAACTGCTTGAACACAAAGAGATTCTTCGTCGCCTTTCTACGCTGACCGACCGTGAGCGTGAAGTGCTTCATCATGTTGTCGAAGGCAAAGCGAACAAAGTGATCGCTGCCGACATCAACCTGAGTCAGAGAACTGTAGAAATTCATCGTTCACGCGTGATGGAAAAAATGGGCACCAAATCCCTGGCTCACCTGGTTCGCCAGGTCATGCAGGTCAAAGATCACCTCGAAGGCGAATTTAACTTCAAGGTCTGATCAGATAAACCCGGGGCGCCCTTTCTGGATCACGCCCCGGATCAACACGCTACTACTAAGGGTTGGCACACTGTTTTATCAGTCCATTGCACGCTCGTCCGCCCCCCCCCCTTCATTATCTATCTATTCCCTGCGAAGCCTTGCGCTGCCTTTTAGGTAGTCCCCGTACAACGTCTAGTACATCCCTCCATTCAGCAATTTTGAGTCTAATCCTAAACTCCTATTACGCTATGAGAGCGCTGAAGGCAGAAATTCATTTTTTCTTAAATGAGCGGAACTATTTTCGGTTACCATGAGGTTACTGAAAAACTTATTAACAAGAACACCGATCATTTCAGAAAAATCATCTGCCTTATTGCAACTGGATATTTTCTTTCGTTGCCTGATAACGCTCTGTTGGATATAAATGACCTGTGTTAAGAAGAACAGGTCATTCTGCAGAGCATGACTAACAGCAGAGGTTCCAACTTCTGGCAGGGTATCTTTTTACCCTCCTGAAACGGTATCACGGCGTGTTACTCAAGTATTGTTATTGAATTGACCATCAAGGCTGCCCCTATGAGCTTGGCAACAAAAGCTACCGTGTATCTACTGGAACAGGATACGAATGTTACCGACACCATCCGTGGCCTGTGTGATGAAAAGTCTATGCTGCTGGAATGTTTCAGCAACAACAATGAGCTGCTGACAGCTATGCAGGGCGTAAACCCTGACTGCATCATTGCTGCGAATGAAAAAGAAAGCGAGGAAGCCATACAGCTTCTGGAAGCCCTGAACGAAGGCGAACATGACATCCCTGTGATCATTCTCGGGCATCACAATGATGTGCACACCGCTGTTGCCGTCATCAAGGCCGGTGCTGTTGATTACATCGAGAAGCCTGTTATTTATGGCCGACTGGCCGAGCACTTCAACCAGGTGATCCGTGGGGAAGGAGCTGCAGCTGTTTGATTCATTTCAGCAAGCAGAAGACTCCAACCCCCTGACGTAATCGGCCAGTTCATCAAGTAGAGACTGCTGTGCGACAGAAGCCATCCCTCGGGCTTCATCCATAGCCTGCCAGAACGAGCCAAAGCCCAGTATCCGGTTGTCACTGTCTGACAATCGAAGCTTTCGATAAGATTCCCACGCACCTTTTTCTTCGGTATCCAGTGTCTCTGGATAATGCCGTGCCCGATATCGAAACAGCATTTCATCCAATCGAGCATCGTCGAAAGAAAAGCCTAAACGAGCCAGGCTGGAAGGCTTCGAAGACCTGATTACCTGCATCCGTTCTTTATCTTCTTCAGAGAAAAACCCACCCGAATAAATCATCTGATCCGGGTCACTAATGGCATTTTCAGGTGGAGAAGCAAACACCTGCTGAACCTTTTCCATAACCTCAGGGTGTTGAAGTAACCAGTCCCTGTTTCGTAAACAGGTACTCAGGTCAATACCCAGTCGCAGCTGGTCATCCGATCTTAGTACTTTTAGAGGAGCAACCACTGGACATTTATTGGTATGAATCACTTTCAGAGCAATTCTGTCCTGCCCTTCTTTTGCGGGAGTAAATAATCGTTCCTGTATTTCTTCTACCGACAGATCCATCAGAATTTCCGGAGATACCGAAAGGTCGTAGACCACCACACCATTGCGATTAATCGGATGTATGGTCAGAGGCATGACTACCGCAAGACAATAACGGTCAGCACCAAACATACCGGAAATATGAACCACAGCCTCTTTTTGCACCAGGCTCAGCTGATGCGCAACGTCTCTCTTGTTGCGAAGGTTCAAAATAAAATTGAAGACTTTCGGTTGCCGATCACGAATCAGTCGTGCCATAGCAATCGTCGCTCTCACGTCGGACAGAGCATCATGTGCATCGCCATGATCAATCCCGTTCGCCCGAGTCAGGTCTTCCAGCTTGTAACTGTTGAAACCGTCTTCCCGTTTTGGCCAGACAATACCTTCTGGTCTCAATGCCCCGGTCAGCCTCACCAGGTCGATCAGATCCCAACGACTGTTGCCATTCTGCCACTCTCTGGCATAGGGATCATAAAAGTTTCGATAAAAGCTGTTGCGAGTGACTTCATCATCAAATCGCAGGGTGTTGTAGCCAACGGCACAGGTTCCGGGCTGCATCAACTCCCCATGAATCTGACGAATAAATTCCGGCTCAACCATACCCCGTTTATTGACCACCTGTGGAGTCAGGCCAGTGACCAGACAAGCCATGGGGTGTGCCAGATGATCCTGCGGGAGTTTGCAAAAAATATTGAGAGGCTCGCCAATTTCATTCAGCTCGGCATCGGTTCGGATGCCCGCAAACTGGCAGGGCCAATCCGTCGCAGGGTTGGTTCCAAATGTTTCATAATCGTGCCAGTAGAAGCTTCTCAGCATGTTCATTCCTGCCAATGCAATGTTATTTGTCCCTTCAGGAATTCCGTAACCCTGGACGTAAAATCATTCCGGGTAGCTTCAGGTAGCTCAACCAAAATAACCACTTTATCGGTATAGTCGCAGCTGATAATTTGCCCCGTAAAAGATTCAAGCAAGTGTCGAAAAGTCTGTTCATTAGCATAATCCAACACGGCAGTCCCCTGAACCATTGGAACACATTGAGCCAAAGGTAAGACTTCACTGGCCGCCTGAACCGATGCACCATAGGCTCGAACCAGACCACCAGCTCCCAGTTTGATACCTCCAAAGTAGCGTACCACAACAGCCGCCACTTCACCGATTTGACGATGCTGTAACACATTCAACATGGGCTTGCCGGCCGTGCCGCCGGGCTCACCATCATCATCAAATCCCAGGACAGTATTTCCTTCAGGAGGCCCTGCAATAAAGGCGAGGCAATGGTGTGAGGCATCAGGGAACTGATTTTTCAGAGATTTTTGGAAGGAGAGCGCTTCTGCTCTCGAAGTGACTCTGGAAAAGAAAGCAATAAAACGACTTCGTTTGACCTCCGTTTCCCATTCAAACGAGATTCCAGGTAAGAGGTCTGGGACCCGATAACTGCCGGAGGACTGGCTGGACATTCAATTCTCTTATTGCACTCAGGGCGATTACAAAGCACGGTATTACAACCGAAAGTGTACGGTTGTGTGCTCTGTTTGACTCATCAGCACTCAGTGAAAGAAAAGTATTCCTTGAGTGCTTCAACCAGATCAATAATATCATGCCCTGCATTGACAATACTGTACCCAGAATCAAAAAATTCTGGACCAACGTCTGGCTTACACCAGTGACAGCGGGCATCAAAATCGACAAAGCTATGCTCTTCATCTCTTCCGGGCAACATTATTCTCATACTGTAAACGGCTCCAATAAGAACCGGTACCGTACTGATCAGCATCAAGCCATTACTGCTGATATTACCAATGCTGCCCATTTCTCTGAGCGTGTTTCTGTTATACACGGTCAGATATTCATTCAATTGATGACGCTTGATACTCCGGCGTTCCTTGCCGCGTGGAACCATAGACATAATCTGTATTCCTTTACCGCCCTATTTATTAAAATCAAACCAGTACTTTGTACAGCTTGCTTTGTCTCAACTCGCTCTGTTTAAGCATTAACTTCTGCTCACGTTCAGTAATCCTTTGTTGCTCTTGGGTAAATCGATCAAATTGATCCATAACTGCCTTCTCCAGCTCTTCCACACAGGCTTTGAATTCCTTTTTTACCGGGTGACTGCACAGCTTAATGGCATCATCCAGCTCTGTCTGTCTTCCCTTAAGCGATGAGGCCTGCTGTTGCAAACCATTCAACCGACCTATGTTAGGTATGTAACCGCCTTTAATTTTGAAATGATCTTTGGCAACATCGCAATCTATAATAGCCTGCTTGGTGTTTCCAATGAGTGTCCACTGCCCCTTCTGACCTTTCTTCTTCCACCTGAACTTTTCACAGGTTTGTTTTGTGGCCGCTACTTCTTTAGGTGGCTTAAGTCCAATAGCTTTGATTCTGTCGATACCAATTCCATTTTTCTGCAGGGAGAGCCTTAAATCCGGATCAAGATCAACGCACTCGGTGATAACAGTCATAATCTGCTTTTCAATGGCTGGAACATCCGTCGTTGTTGGGTAAACAACCACTTTCATGACCGCATCCATCATGCTGCTGTATGCCCTTTTTACGGTTGCTTCTGTTTGCATTGCCTCATGGACACCCCCTGATCTACGCAACTTTCTTCTACTCTCCTGAAGCGAGTCCATAATGTCCTTGAAGTACTCTTTTCCTGATGCTTTTGCCCCTATATTTTCCACAATAGTATAGAGTTCTCTGATTCTCAGATGAGCTTCTTCCAAAGCGGCATCACTCTCTAGAATCAACTTCTCATTGGTTTCTCCCACCAGGTCTCTCCCACTGAGTCGAATACCATCGCGTTCCAACTGGCTAAAGTATTGGGTGAGGCCCTCACGCATCGTTTTTGCATCTGCGGTCTGAACCAGATCTTCCTGATCGGTTCCCGGCAAAACAACTCGCCTTTCAACAGACTGTAGAAAACCTTTCAATTCTGACTTGAGCGTATTGGTCACCACAGGGACAGCTTCAGCCGGGATACCATGGGCTTTCATTTTGCATTCGTCGACCAGTGTGACACCGTCTTCATTCAGCCAGCGATGTTCCTCTGCATACACCTTTTCAAGATGGCTATTGGTTCTGGCTTGCGTCAGCTCTTGTTCACAATTAAGGGTATGATTACTTTTCTCACGATTGGCTATATCAATAGCAATCAGTTCAAGCCAGGCATTTTTACAAACCCACTGTCGGGTTTTCAGCACAACCAGTTCCTCAAATGCCTCATGAGAAAGACCCAGTTCTGCCCACTCCTTTATGCCCGTCGCAACCAGTTTTTCTTTAAGCGACACACTCTTTAAATAGCCACCCTCTTCTTCTGTTTTTTGAATGGGAATCGACATGGTTTGCTCAACCACTTTCATCAAGGCAGGAGAGGCTTTATCCATTCCATCTGGAAACAGATTATCTGTAGACTGCAGGGAATCATTCATTAATTTCAAGGCAGCATTAAATGCCTCTTTCTGTTTATCTGCGCCCTTAATGCCCTCTACCGCATCCAGATCAACCGCCATGAACACTCTCTGAGCCTTATGCAAGTCTTTACTGTCACGGGTGAGACGGCCAAGCTGCTGAACCAGATAATTCTCATTAGCTTCACCCCCTGCCTGTCCAATCAAACCATGGAAAACACCGACACTGGTGCCACCTTGTGGCATGTCTGTACCTACAGACTGTTCTTTACTCAGATAACCATCGGTACTTTGTCCACCTGTACGCCTGAGCAGGGTAACGGTTTCTGCTGAAGCCGTAGATCCCTCGCCGTATACTGGATCGTCCTGGTACTGCATTTGCAGATTTTTTTCATGATCATAATAAATAACCGATTTCTGGACACCGCCCATGGCCAGCCGCGCCTGATTCAGTGTTCTACTCATCTCATGAGCTTTTTGTGTGCATTGTTCACCTGACTCGGCACCGTCAAAGAACATAATCTGAGGCTTTGGACCTACCCTATGCAAAACATCAGTGAGCAGTTTCTTTCTGCTCCCGGCATCGGATGACTTGAAGAACACCGGCTCTGCTAAAGAGAGGAAGTGCCAGAAACGCTGATTGGTGGTAACAGGATCCGTTCTTGCTTTTTGACGAACTTCTTCAACACTGCTGGCAGCACTGGCCAGAGCCGCACAATACAATGTTCCCAAGGTTGCTGAGAGTAAATGCCGTGCCTTACATCCAAACAGGAACTCTGAATGCTTAAGGTTAATACTTCTTGGCTCCACCTCTAAGTCATATCCCAGTCCCGAAATAACTGTCTGCACCGACTGAGCGACAGAAATCAGTTCTGCTTCGGTGTGAGGCACCATTGCGCTGTCAAACTCATCCGCAAACACCATTGAGTTTCTTAGTAAATCGAGACAGTTATCCACTTTCGCCAGTATGGCCTGCTTGTCTTGAATCATTCCTTGTGCATCGAGCAAAGCCTGCTTAAGGTGCATCAAAATCTGGACATCATTGATTGAAGCACCTACTGGAACTCTTCCCTGTACCAACAAAGATTTTCTAGAGCCAGGTGGTGTATTTGCGGGAAGTCCCAGAAGGGTATTTTCAACTTCGATCAGTTTGGCTACTGATATCTCGCAGGGCTGTGCAAAACTGGCTTCAAGATTCAGTCGACAATAGTTCTGCCCCTTACGGGCATAGTATTCCCGTAATCCTTTATCCAGTTCAGCCTGGTTAGTCTTGGGAGCCATAACGATAACCGACCGGTGGGTATCAGCATCTATATCAGCATCTAATTGAGCACAGGCATGATCGGTAAGAGCCAGTAGTAGTGTACTTTTACCGTACCCTGTCCCTTTATGAGACATCATCGCTACTTCACGACCCTTAGCCCACTGGCTGACACCTTCGAGAGTGACGGCAAGTTCTTCGGCCTGATCTGACGAAAGAACAATGTGGTGCCGTCTTTCAAAAGACAGCAGAGCCAGGTTTTTTGTATCCAGCAAACTGTTTTCGTAACTGCTTATTCTGCTATTCAAGTTGTTTTGTCTGGAGGCCACAAGCGCCATATTCAGATTCCATTCCTGGCAGCGTCGAGTGTATTCATGGGGCTCATTCACCTGCTCAAAGGCAGCAAAGTCCAGCCCCACAAGCTCATGTTGAAGCGCTTCAAGACGCTGACCAATCAAACTGCTCTGCTCCAGATCAATATCCACCAGCATCAACTGCGACATACGCTTGATATATCCGTCAACGTCGTCGCCTCCGGGAGCCAATCCCCTTTCAAAGTTACGGATAGCATGATCCAGAAGCTCTCCATCTGAATAACCTTTCAAGTCATTCTCGGAAGCATTTCGAATATAGCTGACCAGACCACTTTCAAGGGCTTTTTTCAGCTGAAGTGTACGGACGCAATGTTTTCTGTTGTTAACGATGACCTTTTCGAAATTGCTTAGAACTGTCTGCCTGTTGGCTTTTAAGGTGACTGGGTCAGGCAGCCTTTGCGCTCCTGATGATTTCAACTCACAGCCTGAGTAAACCGACAGGTTTTTAAAGACCTGCTCCTGAAAAGCTTTTTGCTGTCCTTCCAGTGTTTTACTCACACCATGAGCACTTTCATCCAGCAGATCCCTCTTGGCTTTGAGAAACGAATCGCTGACATGGCCAAAACTGGCGTTTACCGTAAAGCCCGTAAACTGTTCTGGATGGAACGTTTCTTGGTGAGCACCTGTTTTTGGTTTCCTGGATTTTTCCTGAGCTACTTTCCTAAGTACAGGAAGTTCAACAGGCAGACTTCTGACTCGTCCATCGCAGGGAGTGCAGGAAAACGGGGGCTTAAGTACTTTACTCTCAACTTCACGAACCACTTCCAGATAACAACTCTGTAACTGTTGAGTGGAAACGTTCGGTAACCAGGACCTCGTCAGAGAATCTATATCTGTAACCTCATTGGAGTAATTCGGATGTGCTCTCGACAAAACTGGGCTTCCAGGCTTGAGCAAACATGCTTTACTCAGTAAGTTGGCCCTGATTAACTCTGCTTTGACATTTCCCCCCTGAACTGGAATAGGAATCAGTTGGTTATTAGAGCCCAGCTCATACATGTAGCACTGCTGGTTTAAAGGTGTTTTTTGAGCAACCAGAATAACGGTTTGGCCTGAAGCACTTTTCAACGGAATCCAGTCTCGTTTTTTTTCTCTCCCTTCAGCGTTGATCTGGAAAGGTATCTCATAATTCGGATGATCATGCAGAAAAGCGGGATCCAGAGCCCAGGTCCGACCATCCAGCTGAATATTCCAATGCTTGCCATCTTTAGAGAAAAAGACCAAAGAAGGCTGACATTTGGCCCCTTCAGACAGTTCTATATATTGATCGCCCGTAACGATGCTGGTTTTATGGACAGCGGTTTTACTGAAACCATCCATAAAACTGTTCATGAGACAGTTAGGGTTCTTGGCCAGAGCACTGCATTTGAAGCCAGCCTGTGGCTGTACATGTTCTGAAACTTCTACCAGAGGAACAGGAGAGTCTGGCTGAAAACAGGCAATTTCTGCTTCATGAGGGTGCTTTTGACGTTGATAGTGAGCATCGTGAGACACCCCTCTCAACTTCTGTTCTGGTTTGAGTTTCCCTTCTTCAGCCAACAACTCTGTGCATTGTTTTTCTAACTTGCGTCGACGTGTTTCTCTTTCTTTTCCTGTTTTATAATTTTCTTTGTGCTGCTTAACTGCAATAGCCAACACAAGAGAGCCGGGGCTTTTCAGTTCCTTTTGAAGGGTTCTCAGAACATTAGCCATGGTCGGTGTAGCAGGTAACTCAAACTCATCCCGGATCTGGCTGAGCCCCACCAGAGAAGCATCTGCGTAACTGAAATCAACCCATTGCGTTGTATCTTTTGATAGCTTTGTCGGTTTAGGTTGCTTGGTAATCCCTTCATGCTGTGCTTGCAAACTGGACACCAGAGTTAACAACCTGTCACAGATCTTCGAATCCTTAAGCATTTGCTCTTCTAATGTAATTCCAGCAAGCGCCTTATGCCCTCCACCCAACTGTTCGTCGAGTTTGGCTTCAAGTTCTGCCTTTCGGCCTTCAACCAGCTTCGATAAAAACAGACGACCTTGTTCAGGTACGCTGACCCTGAGCTTTGGCGGCAAATGTTCAGGAGCCAGTCGCTGAAGCGAGTATTCGTACTGCTGTAAAGCACGGTGTCCTTCGTCAACGTCCCTGATGGTGGCTACCTTTTTTCTCCAGGACTCATTCAGGCGCTCCGAGGCTGATTTGACAATGGCACAGACAGCATGTGTATAAAACTCTGTACCAATATCACCAGGATTCTTCGATAGCATCGTTGTCATATTGGTCAGTTCTGAATTAACAATGGCTTCAGGGTCTTCCGGACCGGCCTCTGGATCCTTCTGCTTCAATGCTTCAAGAGATGACGCAAGTTTTGCTACCTGTTCCTGAAAATCATCCTGTTTCTTTCCAAGGATCAGAATATTGCCCCGGGTCAGGGCTTTGGTCATTTCAATCTGACGCGTAAAGTCATCTGTGAGAGGGACCTCTGATGTAGCCTCTGATGTAGCCCCTGAACTTATTGCTTTCTGATAGTCATGGTCAACGGAGTCAAGCTGCTTCAGAAACTTCTCATGGAGCGCTTTCACTCTCGATCTATAGTTCGTTTTGCTGGGGAGATCATCGAGGCTGGTGAAATGATAAACGGCTAACTCTTTTTCCATCATTTCCTGCTCGGAAGCCACTTCATGCCAGGCCGTTCTCATTCGTTGAATCAACCCGGGTATGGCTAGAGTGCCCGGCCCCAGAGAAGCGTAGGTTTCATCTTTGATCTCTAAAACTATCGGCCCAATTTCAGTCCATTTGGGCATAATTTCTGCCTTGGGTCCTTTAGTGAGATCAAAAGCTTTTTCGGAGGATGGACTGGCCAGATCGGAGAAGGTCGTGGAGCTGACAGACTCCAACCTGGAAAGACCCGTAGTGGACGCTGTATCTGACTCGTTGCCTGAGTCACTGTGATTGTCTGTGACAACCTGAAGTCTTAGCTGCTTAAGCTGGTCAGACTCGCGTTGCAGGTTCTCACTGGCTGTCGCCAGTTCTGAAGACTTAACCTCCAGAGCTTTCTCTTTATCTCGGACAGCCGCTTCCAACTCCTTTTTTGCTTCTGTGAGTGTGCTGACCCGGAATTGCTCTGCTTCCAGCTGGCTCTGCATAGTCGCTTTGGCCTTAAGCGCTTCTTCTGAGTGTTGCTCCACTTCTTCCTTTTTCTGTTTTAGCTTGTCCAGCTCTTTCTGGGTACTATGAAGCTCTTCTCTTAACTCACTCGCTGTGGACAACAGTGTTTGGTTTTCCATACTCATAGCCTGAAGCTCAGTCAACCGGGTCTGCAAACCGTTTCTCTCTAACTCTAAACTACTGATATCTCTTTCAAGCTTTCTCTTTTCCTTATCTCGATCACCCTGCTCTCTCTCAAGACTCTGGACTAATCTCTGATTGGCAAGCTCTTTCTCTTTCAAAGCAAGAGTATGATCTGACGTTGCTTCCCTAGCTTGATCCGTTAAGGTCTTTAACTCAACTCTCAAGCTTTCAGTCTCACTCTGAAGGCGACCGACTTCTTCTTTTCTCACCTCGAGAGCTTGAGATTTTTGCTGCAATTCAAGATCTTTCGATTTGCCTTGCAGTTCAAGCTGCGAAACTTTGTTATCTACCTCATCTTTCAGATTCTGAAGTTTTTCCAACTGCCCTTTAAGGTCGACAACAACCCTTTCGTGCGAACTTGTAAGACGCTCTTTTTCTTCATTCCAGCCCGAAGCATCATGCTTATGTCTCTTTTCCTGAAGAGCCAGATCTTTTTCCAATTGGCTGCTACGACTTTGAGCCTCTTTCAACTCCCTTTCATGCTTAACATTCAGATCATCAATATTACCCTGTAATCTGCAAGCTTCTATCTGACTGTTCCTGAGCGACTCATCAAGCTCGGAAACCCTTCTATCCAGTATTTGTTTTTGTGTTTCTGCGGTCTCAGAAAGCGTTTTAAAGTGATCCCTGTTTTCTTCAGCCAGACTAATTTGTCTTTTGAGGTCTGTAACCTCTATTGACCGATTCCTCTTCTCATCGTCAAGCAGCCTCTCCAGAGCTTTCAGCTTTATTTCAGCCTGTTCAAAGCTGCCTCTTACAAGATTCAACTCCTCTCCTTGTCTCTGCAAGTCTTTTTGAGCCCGGTCCCTCTCACCGGTAATATTTTTTATATCTATCTCCAACGCCCCATAGTTACGGGTCAATTCTGAAAATTGGCCATCCAGCTTCATTGCTTTAGCCTGACTTTCTTCCAAACGGTCTTTCATGGAAGTCAGTTGCTCTTCAAACTTAAGGCGTTCTTCTTCTGCCTTTGTCGCTCTGCGGGTTAAGTCTACCTTTTCAAGATCCCAGGCCATTTCTTCCTTCTGTAACTTCGCCTCAAGCTCACTCTTTTCCTTGTTGAGTTGAGTGACTTTGGCTCTAAGTTCACTACTTGATGAGGTTGAAGTCTCCTTAAGTTGTGACAGCTCTTGCTGAACAGAAGCTAACTGTTCATTAATAAACTCAATTCTTTGTTCTTTTTGTCCAAGCGTGGAGTCTTTCTGAGACAACTCAAACTTTGTCTTCCTGACCTCCTCCTGAGAATCAAGAAGCTCCTGATCAAGCTGCTTTTTGACTTCAAGTAGCTGATCATGCTGGTTTTTTAAATCGCCAAAGAGCTTGTCCTTGGCTTCTTCGATTCTTGCTTTCTCTTTATCCCAGTCTGCTGACGAAACTTCAGCTTTAAGCTGAAGAGCCTCAACTTCAAGCTTGAACTCCCCCCTCTCCCTTGTGAGTCTCTCAATCTCAAGGGCATGCTGACTTCTCAGGCTGTCTACACTGATCTGAAGTTCTTGAAGCTCTTTCTTTACCTGATCTCTTTGGTGAGCTAGAGCGTTTGACTCTGATTTAAAGTGGTCTCTCTTCTTTTCAACTTCTGTAAGACGACCTTCAAGTTCAGAAACCCTGGCTCTTGACTCCTTGAGTTGACTTTCCCATTTGGCTTTTTCAACTTCAACAGTATCATTACCACTTTGTAAGCTACGCTCAGCTTTCAGGAGATTTTGCTTTGCTTCATCTCTTTCTCGTTCAATAGATTGAATTTTTCCTTCCAACTCAATTACTTTATTGTCACTTAACTCCTTCTCAGGTGTGAGCTTCTGAATTCGGAACGTGAGCTGTTCAACTGTGTGTGTTTTTTCATCTACTTGCTGACTCAGAACATTAACCTTCTCTTGCTTTTCCTGAGTTCGTCTATTCGCCTTTTCAATTTCACTTCTAAACTGAGTTTCCGCCTCTTCAAGCTGACGGATCCTGTCATCTTTTGATGAGATCGTGGATGAGAGTGTGTTTTCCTTGATTTTGGCTTCTGCAAGCTCATCCTCTTTACCGGTTAGCAAACCCTTTAATCGAATCACTTCCTGCTGGCTTAACTGAAGTTCTCTCTGATAACGCTCTGACGCACCCTTCAATTTAGGAAGAGTCTCATCGGCAATCGCTGAATGCTCTCTCGCCGCCCTCTCCTTTCCCTTTGCGTCCTCAAGCTTGGTTTCCAGGTCACCTGCTTTATCTTCTGCTTCTTGCAGTTTTCTTGTATATTCAATCACTTCTTCTTTGGATGACCTAGTAGCCCTTTGAGTTGATTCAAGTTCACTACGAAGGTCTTCCAGAGAAGATTCGAGCTGACCTTTCGCCTCTTCAAGCCCAGAACTCTTAACCGTTAGCTCCTGAACTTTTCTTCTCTCAACGACGAGTTCCTGATCTCTTTGAGAAATATCTTCATCTTTTGATCGAAGATTTTTCTCAAGGCCTGCTATTTTTTCCTTAAGTTCACGCTCGGTGTTCTCTAATCTGGACTGTAACTCACTAAGCTCCCTATCTTTACTTCTGAGTTGAGTCTGTACCCGTTTCTCTGAGCTTTTGGCTTTTTCGACCTCTGACTCTAATGCTATTTTTTCTTTTTGATGTTTTTGCTCTGCTTTACGGAGTTGTTCTCTGATCAGTCCCATCTCATCCTCATGTGACTGACTCGCTTGCAAGCTGCTACTCTGAATGAGCTGTAAACTCTGAACCTGTTCTTTCAGAGAATTAATCTCATCTCTGGCTTCAGAAAGCTGACTCTCAGCAATTTCCTTCTGCCGCTTGTAGGTATCGCGCTCGCTTTTAACTACCTCCAGTTCCTTCTTATATCGATCAGCATCCCTTCTTGCAGTCTCTCTGGCTTTCTCTTTAACTTTTATTTGATCCCTGAGCCCATCTTTCTCTTTAGAATCACTTTCACCAGCCTCCCTTAGCTGCTTCTGAAGCTCTTTCAGCCTGGTCTCGGAAGACTCTCTGGCTTTTCTGGCTCCAACCAGATCACTTTCAAGCCGTTTGACATTGGCTTCGCTTTTACCCAGTCGGGTTTCGAAATCATCCCTTTCTGTTTTTAGCCTTCGCGACTCTTTTCGTACATCCGTTAACTCTTTATCTTTTTGAGACAACTGACCTTCCAGATCCTTTCTCAGCCTTTTCGCTTCACTTTCAAGTCTTTTAATGGTTTCCTCGCGAGCACTGATATCCCCTCTGGCCTCATCCAACTGCACATGCAGCTCATCCAGATCTTTTAAATCAACATCATATTTCTGTTGCAACGCTTCCAGTTCAGACTGTTTAGTAACCAGCAACTTTTCAAACCTGGCTTTTTCTTCCAGAGCCTGAGACTTTAAAAACTTTTCACTACGAACCTGGCCCTTGAGCTCAACAATTTCTTGTTGAAGATCTTTAATTTCACGGTCATATTTCTGTCTCTCCAGATGAACTTCTTTTAAAGATCGAGCTTTCACCTCAAACTCGGACTGCTGCCTCTTAAGCTCTTTAACCTTGTCACGAAGATCTTTTTTAGTATCACTCAGCTCTTTCTTCAGACTTTTTTCACGAGCTAGCGCACCTTGATAGTCACCCTCCAAGGCAAAAAGCTCATCCTCTGCTGAAATGGCCCTATTCTGAACTTCTTCAAATTTTCTCTGCAGCTGATCTATCTCTTGTTTATGAATTTCTTCGATATTATTCAGCCGCTCTTCCAGTTCCCTAGCCTTTTCTTCAACATGCTTTTTCTTTTCAGATACATCCACATGAGCCACGATCCATCGATCTTGAGACTCCGTAAGATCTTTCACCTGTCTCTCAAGCTGCTCCACCCTCACAGGATCTGTTTGCTTTAATTCTTCAAGCTCCTCCTTGAGAGATTTGATCTCAAGGTGCAGTAAACCATTTTGCCTGAACAAGTCGCCCACTCTCTCTTCAGCATTCTTGTAGCTCTGCTGAATCTCTGCCAGCCTGTCTCTCTCTTGCGCCAATTCATTTTCAAGTTGCTGGTAACTGTCCAGATATTCCTGCCGTAGCTGCAGTAACTGTTGATTTTTCTGTTCCAAAGCAGAAAAAGCCTGCTGAGCAAACTGTTCATGATTCACAGAGGCCGCCTGAAGCTGGCTTTGCAAATTATCTATATGCTGACCAGAAGCGATCATCTGAGTCTGGAGCTGTGAAATAGTAAAACCATTTTCACCCAGCATTCGGGTTTGCTCATTCATCTGGAGTTGAAGCTGTCTATTCAGGGCTTCCAGTTCATTTAACCTGGTATCCGGAGCATCTGTACCCCCTAATCCACTGGCTCCTGACGGAGAACCATTGAAATTTATACTTTGATGTTGCTTCTGCCGTAACTTACGATCCTTATCCTTAAGTGCGCCTTTTAATTCCGCATGTTCTTTCTCAAGCTGATCCAGTCTTTCCGAAACACTCTCAGGAATTGTTCCTTCCTTCTGTTTAAGAGCCTCTATTTCTTCCTTCAACTCAGTTAACTGCTTACGTGTCTGCTGCAGCTCAGTACCCAGTTCTTCTTTCTCTTTCCTGAGATTTTTTACTGCCTGCTGAACCTTTGATAACTCCAGACTTTGTATGGACAAGGCAGGCCCTTCCGGGGGTCTGGGAATCGAGAGTGTGGGCACCAATGGCGGCAAATCCAGCTTTCCCCTTCGGAATTGCTCATCCAGTTCTCTAATTGGATCAAACTTGTCTGAGTAGGGAATACTCTCTTCCGGCTTTGTGGGCTCAGGGTAAAAGTGACAGTAGAACTCTGCCAGAGCCAACACTTCCCGATGCATTTTCTCCAGTTTATGCCTTTGTAGAAGCCCCTTCTTCCAGGCTTCTTTCGACTGGCCACTGGCAGTAATTGCATCAGCAACACCTGTCTCCATAACCTCAATCTGGTGAACCATGGATCTGGCCATGGCCAGAGTCATCAAATGGCCGTCACTGCCATTCAGGTTGCTTTCCAGCTGTTGAGAGTTAGCTGGCATTTTAAAACGCCAACCCAATTGATCTTGGAGCCTGCCCACTCGCTCAGCCATTTCCTTCTTGGTTTTTCTGCTGGCGGTTTCAACAGTCTCTGGCGTAATGCTTTCTCTCAGTCTGAAAAGAGTATGTTCAGGAACCGAACTGTTTGGCTTGGCAGTGGCTCTGCAGACCATGCTGTATGGCTTGGGAATAGAGGGAGCGTCTACTTCGACACTAGTAATATCCCGATCTCCAATAGGCGTCGTGATCGGGCGATCACCCTGTTGCAGCTGATTGGGAACCTGGATCGAATCAACACCAGCATTCGACTGATCCCTCGAAGTCAAGGGATCAGGCACTGCGGGTCTGTTCAGATGATGGCTGCCAGAAGAGCCAATATTACTGCTGCTGCGATCCATGCGGTTAACAACTTCCGTTGAAAAACAACACAATTGCCAAGAAACAGCTCAATTCTGGCACCGAAGATATGGGATTCAGACTCCAATCGGATGAATCCACTATTTCAGATTAGCAGTGGGTTTCAGGGGTTTTCTGCATTCCGGTGACTTGAAAACACAGCTCGTCAATGAGCTGCTTCAATCGTCCTCAAGCAGCCCATCAAGAACCAGGAGTTCACCGTCAAAACGCCGACTCAACTCATCCAGAATTTTCTGATAAATCCTTGATAGTTCAATACTTTCTTCTTGATTCAGAGATGGCTTCCTGAGTATTTTTCGAGCCATTTTTTCAAGGCTACGATAGGATATTTCCGTCAATGGAATGTCAGCTGCAAAAGGCTCAAATGCTTCAGGGGGAAATAACGGCGAGTTCTCTGCAGCCAGCTTTATCAAAGGCAGCTTTATTTCTACAGAAGCTTGCTTAAGCAACTCCAGACTAGCCATGCCTGTCGTCTGACTCTGATAGAGAAGATCAAGGATAAAGCGTGCCGTTGATGAATCGGTCCATTCAGGCTCAAAACCCTCCCGACAGTGATGCACTAACTTCTCTCCAATCGAGTCGAGTCGCCAGGCCAGTCGATAAAGTTCTTCTGAGACACCTGCCGCTATCGCATCCGAATCAAATCCTGCATCCCGGGCTATGGTTTTATGCTCCTCAGAGTCAGCAAGATATCTTTGAACAAGGTTGATCCATTGTTCGTAGGAACAGGCTCTAAAACAGGCTAGCTGATGATTGAATTGCAGATACTTGGGCTGAGCCTGGATCCGTGCTTGATTAACCACAGTCGCATAATAGCGAAACACCACATTTTTTAGATTCGAGCCATCACGGTTTAGCAAAAAGTGTAATCGCATCCAGAAACCATCGGACTGCTCATCCCTTTGTAACCATTGAAGTACTTTTTCTATGTCCACTATTCTCGGACTGTTGGGATGTTCTGCTACCAAAACCGGATACAGCTTGATCAGATCATCATGGATTCCATTCAAGCACACCTTGCTATCAACCATTCGATTAGAATACATAGACCTGAGTCGAATCCTGGCCAGCCTGACTGATTCGAACCCATTTCCTATCTGTTCCAGTAACGCCTCACCAAATGGCTGGTCTTCACCATTTAACTCATAGATTCGAGCCTTTAGCTCCCGTAACGCATTCAGCTTTTCCTCAATACTTTCTTCCAGCTCTTCAGGAGAGCCTGAATAGGGGACGTTGTTCACTATAGGAATGAGACTTTGATTGATCGAAGTTACCTGGGTGGCTACAGCATCAAGCGACAATGGTTGAGGAGAGTAGAAAGATAAACGCTCTCTAACTCTTTCTTCTCTGCTTTCATCGAGCAAATACGCATGCTTTTCTTCCAGATGAACGACTTCCCTCTCCTGATTCGGATGCAGCCCCTGTGATGAAACAGACCGCCTTCTCGCTTCAGTTAATTCCAATTGAGTACGATCCGCCTGCTCCTTCACGGAAGAGCTGATCTGATCAACATAACTGTCAACATCCATACCAAGCCAGGGGCCGAAGGTTTCTGGGGGAATACTGTTGCGAAAGTGCCTGACAAAAGATTCCTTTGCCACCTTGCTTGCTGTCTTCCTGTCCTGGGCACCGAGACGCACTTTTAATGCCGAGCTTAATACTTCAACCTCACTGGAACGCTGGGCCGGTATGATTGAAGCAGGTTTTTTCTTTCTCTTGGGAACAGGAGGAGGAACAGACTCTCGTCTATAAGCCCTATGTCGAGGAGTTAACGTTTGCTCAGAAGCCTCCATTCCTGACAAAGAATGACTTGCAGATGCACTGGTATTTTTCCCCAACCGTTTGCTTTGTGCCTCCTGAGTAAAATCAGTGACCACTCTGCCAGGCTTCTTGGCTTGATCTGTGCTTATTGAGGAGTTTTTACGAGAAGGTAGTGAAAAATCAGAAGACCCGGTTTTATTATTATGGGGTAGTGTACGGTGCAGACTCAGTCTTTCTTCTGCTGCACGCTGTTCTCTTAAAACCCTCTCAGTGGCCAGTATAGGTTGTGAGGGCGTCCCTAACACTGCTCTGGCACAAGGCGCAATACAGTGCATAGCACCTTCTAGAATTCCGATACAATCTCTGACGGTCAGATCACCTATCTTATCCAGGACAGTGAATGCCACCATACACAGATCAACCCCTGACAGCATAAACTTTTGAAGCCTTAACCAGTTGCGGCGAATAACACCCATATTATTTGCTGCATCGCCTCGCCTGCGAATCGCCGAACGCACCTCATCAATAGTTACAGGTTTCGATTCGGCTCTGATCAGTTCATCAACCGCAGATTCCAGACCGCCAACCTGATACCAGAGGAAAGCATTTCTGGTGACAAGATCATTGATCTGCGGACTCAACCTGTCATTGTTAATGCCTGGCTTCTTTAGTTCAGTCTTATAGTTTTTCAGGGATGCCCTCAGATCACTCACTGCCAGCGCTGCACCCAAGTATGGTGTAGCCTCCAGTTCTGGAGCCATCAAATCAGTCTGGTAATGTCTGGATGAACGAAGAGAAGGATCGAGGTGAGAACCCGACAACTGTTTTCCGTAATTGGCAACAGCTGTCGACAGTACATTCAGCCTGGCCAGTAACCTTTCTACCCTGAGCAGCATGAATTGCTTATCAGTTTCACCATCGCCGGTAAACTGACCATCCGAAAGCTGGATTTCATCCAGCTGGCCACTCACGCCGTCCATTAAATGTTTAATATCTGCCAGAGAAGCAATAACGCGTTGATAGATGGAGGGCTTTCCATCCCTGCTGGTGAGATGGGGAGGAATAAGTCTGGGAACAGACCCGATGCCTGTTACCGGATCACTTACTGACTTGGAGGCTTCATCGATCCCTACCTGAGATCGAAAATACCTTTCTGGACGATCAGCATCCATGCTGTCCATAAATTCAGACCTGAAACATTATTTCTGTTCGATCAAGGCCAAAGACCCGCTTACCGGGTATGCTCTGGCATGGCTTTGGTCGCTTCGCTCATAAGCTCAATAAAATAGAGAAGCAAAACCTTGTTCACTTCTGCTAATGAAGTCGTTTCCATCCAGCCGGGGCCATTTAGACGTCTCTTTTCTTCCAGTTCTTTCCAGTTCAAGGTACAGGAGCCCAGACTATTGAATGTTGTTTTCCCACCATTAGCAGGAACAACCCAGTCAAAACGAACCTTGCCAAGATAGGGCCTGATGCTTTTATCTCTGACCGACATAGGCTGTTCGGTGATAACTCTGGAATTGGCAGAATAACGTGCGCTCAACAGGGCATCAGAATTAAACAGATCGCTGGAACCCATAATCATATATTTCAGGGAGGAATGAGACTTGAACCAGCGCTTGAGACGATGTTCATCATAAATAGAACTCTCGTCGTTTAAACCGGCAAATGACATCCACTTCTTGAACTGGCAGCTATCGATGTCGCGGGTCATATTTGCAGGACAGGTATGCTCAATGCTGGATAACAGCGTCTGGTAAAAAGTCAGGCTGTCACCTACTCCTCCCAATGGAAACTCAGATCTTAGAGCCTTATAAAGTCTGGCACTGTTTTCCAGATCGGGCGCCAATGTTAGATCACGGGTCACCTTGATGACGGGTACCAACAAACCCTTTGGTTTTGCTTCCAGCAGCTCGAGCATTTCTGCAGAAAAAGAGCACTGCCCTGTTAGAGTCATACTTTCGCCGGGAACCAGAGATTGCATGGAGGGATTAACATTCTCTACTGACCACTGGTGAAAGAATGTCCAGCCTGATGGTTTTTCAACGACAGGTTTAACCGATTTGGAAGCTTCAGGCTTACTGTCAAACCAGTCAAATATTGAGCAGGAAGAGGTCATCATTGCCATAGCAACTACCAGACATAACCGCCCTGTTATGCGAAAACAGCCCATCATCGACCCACAGCTCCGGAAAGAATTATTGTTCTTTAATGTAGCCAGTTTAAATTGGCATCACGCTTTTCATTGAATGAAAGGTTGTTTATGACCAACCGGGTGGCGAAAACCACCCGGCTGTGGGGATTATTCCAGTCCCAGGCCTTCCTTGGGAGGTTGTGTCAGATCTCTGACAGTATCTTCCAGTTGCTGCAGTTTGCGATTGACCTGCACTCGGAATGAGTCAACCGCTTTGACCGCCTGCTGCTGGTCTTCGACTTTTTTAGTCAGCTCTGACTGAAGCTTTTTCTGATCAGCTACCAGCTTCTTCATTTCGCCAACCTGCTTGTCGAACCTGGCCAGGCTGTCGGTCATCTCTCCCTGAGCTGCCAACTGTTCAGTGCTAATGGCTTTCATCAGCTGATCCATCTCACGCATACGCTTCTGCAGAACACTTAACTCGCCTACAGCTTTATCTGCTGTTTTACCCGCTTCCTCAGCTTCCTTAAGCGCCTTGACGACATTATCCTTATTGATCAGGATCCATTGTCGATTACGCTTGTTTGCCACATCCCAGAGCTTGCGGATTTCAGAATCCATCACTTTCAGCTCAGACCGCATCGCCGAACCGCTCTGATCAAGGTTTTCACCGGTAGCCGTGACTTCTCCGGTCACCATACTGAGCTTTGTCTGGGTGGCCTTCAGAGCCTGACGGGTATCCGCCAGTTCCTGCTGCATCAATTTGAATTGCCAGACGCCACCAGCGCCCAACACAAGAATCATGACCAGCAAGAGCCAGGTCAGGCCATTGCCGCCTTTACCGCCTTTACCTGCAGGGCTAGGCCCTGTGCCCCCTTTCTTACCAGGAGGTGTTCCGCCGGTAGCCGCAGTTTTCCTGCGCCCTGGACGCTCGTCTGCTGCAATTGAGAAATCCGGTATATCGTTGATCGCCTTATCCTCTTCTCTCATGGGTTTCTCATCTGTCTCTGTTCCGCCATGGGCAGTTGAGGCGCAATATTACTATGAAAAGGGCACCAGAATAAGAGTAATAGACTTTATGAACCTCTCTTGTGCGTTGAAAACTATGACGAAAGTGCCTGCTGCAATCCGGAGAAATCCGGTTCAATACATTATTTCAGGTATTTTCTGAGTTCTCAGGGTTGAAGAGACGGCACACGCCCCCACATTATCCCTCACATAGATTCGTAACCGCACCAATGTTAATATCGTCGCGCGAGACGAATCAGGTCAAACAAGATCAAACCCCAAGTGGAGAATGACAACATGGCTTTTGAACTGCCTGCACTGCCTTATGCACGCGACGCACTGGCTCCTCACATTTCCGAAGAGACTCTGGACTACCACTACGGCAAGCATCACAAGACCTATGTTGACAAACTGAACGGTCTGGTTGCTGGTACCGAACTGGAAAACAAGAGCCTGGAAGAGATCATCAAGACATCTGAAGGCGGTATCTTCAACAACGCTGCCCAGATCTGGAACCATACTTTCTACTGGAACTGCCTGAGCCCTAACGGCGGCGGCGCTCCTGCTGGAGAACTGGCTGACGCTATCAACAAGGCTTTCGGTTCTTTTGAAAAATTCGTTGCTGCGTTCAACGACAAAGCCGTTAACAACTTCGGTTCTTCCTGGACCTGGCTGGTTAAAAACAGCGACGGTTCTGTAGAAATCGTTAACACTAGTAATGCAGGCACCCCTCTGACTACTGATCAGAAGCCTCTGCTGACCTGCGACCTGTGGGAACACGCTTACTACATTGACTACCGCAATGTACGTCCAGAATACCTGAAAAATTTCTGGGCGCTGGTTAACTGGAACTTCGCTGCTGCAAACTTTGCTGGCTAAGTTTCATAGCACTGACTGATCTTTCAGACAGTTACGAAATGGCACCATCAGGTGCCATTTTTATTGAAGCCTTCTCACTGAACTCACTTTTAAACAACTCTTTTCAAAACTTTTCTTACACCATTCAGTATGAACATCCAGACAATGGCATAGAGCCATACGATACCAACCAGCTCAAAACTGATAGCGGGCATCAGTACTCCAAAGGCACAAATCATCACTGCAACGATCTGTGTTAATACAATAGCCAGAAACAACTTTGGAGAAGGCCAGGGCTTCATCCAGAACCAGTTGTCGTGGCGGCAGATAAACAACAGCAAATGACCCGCCACCACCAGTTGCAGAAACATAACGGTCTGCATAGAGTCAGCACTGAGTTGATAATACTGCTTCATCAAAGCCATCAAACCAACGTTACCAATAACACTCACCAACCCCAGCCCACTGGCAACCGTTAGTACTTTCTTTAACTGCCACTTCATCGGTACCGACGAACTTCGGGTGTTGTCATAGGCAATGGTAATGATGGGGATATCATCCAGAAGGGCCAAAATTACGATCATGATGGCTGACAAGGGAACCACCCGGAGCAGTAGCACTGAGACTGCTACAAAAACCATCAAGGTAGGCCGCTTCGCGGCGACTTTTTGCCCAGTGCAGCCCTCCAACCTATGGGAAATACCCGTCATTTTCTTTTGTCTATCCTTACTGACTTTGATCCCGAGAACAGCAAAGGATAGAGCCATT
>NZ_JBPCXO010000264.1:0-7491 GCF_051008435.1 Endozoicomonas sp.
GTTTGAGACAGTTTTTATGATTATTTGAGGCGAATAGCGAGCTATTCAACGAAAAGAATCATAAAAAATGGCCAAATCCGGCTTTTTCGCAGTAGGTCAGTGGTAAGTCCGACAGGCTCCTAGATACTTGAGGCGCATAGCACATGAAGTTCCCACGTTAATGGCGCATAGGCGAATAAGAATGCTGCCAACGGTTGGATAAGAAGAGCCGGATGAGGGGAGACTTTCAAGTCCGGTTCTGTGAGCAGCGGAAGGGGAGGTTCCTACCGTTGACTCGACATCACATCAAAATCGGTTTCAATACGGTGACAGTGGCGGTGACAGTGGCATCCACTTCTTCTTGAGTCGCAGGTTCAACAGAGGCTTCAAACAACTGATCCTTGTTGGTATCTACGGCAGTCGCTGAGTAGTGTTGTCCCATAGGCTTTTGAGTACAGAACGAATCACTTCGCCGCTGTCAGGCAGTTTGCGAACCGGTGAGGCCAGGGAGTAAACCACCATATCAATCTGGCCAAGGTCTTCCTTGATCAGATCAACAGTCTTGGCTTTTGCTTCATGGCTGAAAGCATCACCATTCAGGCTTTTGGCATACAGGCCTTCTTCGTGGGCCAGCTTTTCAAAAGCGGCAGAGTTGTGCCAGCCTGCGGTTCCGGGCTTTTTCTCAGTGGCGGGTTTTTCGAAGAAAACACCAATGGTGGCGGCACCTGAACCAAACGCAGCGGTAATGCGGGAAGCAAGGCCGTAGCCACTGGAAGAGCCAATGACCAGAACCCGCTTGGGGCCCTCGGTTAGTTCACCCTGAGCCTTGGTATAAGCGATCTGCTCTTTAACGTTCTGCTCACACCCTGCGTTCTGCTCACACCCTAAAGGGTGAGTCGTTGTGCAGATAAATCCGCGAATCCTTGGCTTGATAATCATCTTTGGCTCCAGTCAATGATAAGAGACGATTGTACGAATGAGATTCGTCAGGAGCTACATCCGGGATGGACTCCAGAGCCGTAATATTCGAGTAGGGGCAAGCTTATCCAAAACCGGCAAGGTGGAAAAGACGTTGGTGGTATATATCAGTAGGTATATTGATACGAAATGTATCAAGGGGCGGTGAACGCTTTGTTTTGAGGGTCAATGCTACCAATAAGCGTTAATCGTTCCTAACTCTCAAGATAGAAGATTTTGCCACGGACACTGCGTTTAAAGTCACTGGGTTTGAGCTGGAAGTGTTTCTGAAACAGTCGGCTGAAATAGTCAGGGTCCGTGTAACCGGCTTGATAGGCCACTTCCCGAATCGACAAATCCGTATTTTTCAGCAAATCTGAAGCCAGCGTCAGCCGCATTCGCTGAATATAAGTGGTGGGTGAGAAACCGGTCGCTTCCTTAAACCGTCGGTGAAGGGTTCTTCGGGTCAGCCCAGATGCTGCTATCAGGTTTTCCAGATCAATATCTTCACAATAATGCTGCCTGATCCATTCTTGCAGCTGGATAACGACTTCATCGTTATGGGCGGTTGTGTGATCTTCAGCAAACAGAATCTGATCCAGAGGGCGACGGATTTCGTGGGAAAACTGCTGTTCAACTTTATGGGCAATTTGCTCACCCATACTCTGACCAATCAGATGGACCATCAGGTCGGCGACCGAGTTGACACTGCCGGCACAGAAGATCCGGCCTGAACGGGTAATCAGATGGTGCGGTTTAAAATCAACATCCGGGTAATGGCGCTTGAGTCGCTCAAGAAAATACCAGTGAGTGGCCGCTGGCTGATGATCCAGTAATCCCGTTTCAGCCATGAAAGTGACCCCCGTGCCTGCCACACAGAATGTTGCTCCCAACTCATGTTGGTGTTGCAGCCATTGCACCAGGGCTTTGGATTGGCGGGCAACGGGCAGGGGGTTTCTCCAGAGACCGGGCACAATAATCAGATCGCCCTGGCCTGTTTCAGAAAAGGTGACTTCAGGCGTTAACGGGATGCCACCCATACTGGTGACAGAGTCGAGATGTTCAGCACAAAAACAGACTTCCACTTTTGAATGCTGATGCTTCAAGCGGCTGTAGGTAACGCCCGCCTGAATCATTTCAAGCGGTAGACTGATGCTGGTGGAGAGCATCTGATCCAGCAGCGGGATCAGTACCCTGTTAAGGGAAAATGTGTTCTGCACTCAGGAAATGGCTCATGAATCCGGTTTGAGTGGCTTAATTATCAGGTTATATGGCATAAAAGTACAGTTGCGTTTGGGGTTGTCCTATTAAACTACCGCCATATCCCTTATATCAATGGAGTTGTTACCTTGAGCAGATTGCCGGTAATAGTCGCGCAGGGGGGCATCAGCCCGGCGGGACGAAGTTCAGGATTTCATGGCTATCACCGCCTGGTATTTGATCGACTGGGTGCTGAACAACAGCAGAAAACACTGGCTGCTATCGCCCAGCTCAGGGGACTGGATAACAACACTCCGGCTGAAACCCTATTATCAGGTACGCTGGTCAGACAGCTCGAAACAAACCTGTTTGATAATAATGCCCTTTATTATCACCAACCTCTTAAAGCCGCAGAAGGGTCAGAACTGATTCTGCCCAAGCGTCGGTTGCCAAACCCATTGCCTGAAAACTGGCAGGTAGAAGAGCTGGCCGATGGTCGAAGTGTCAGGGTCCGTTTTTCCGGACTGCAATCCCTGATGCTACCAGCTACCCGAGCTGGGGCGGTCAATGCAGCAGGGCAACTACCCAGCGGTTTTGATCCTGCTGACCTCTACCAGTCCAGAAACCACCCCCGTTCTCTGGCTATGACCGTTTACGGTGCATCGGATGCGCTCCAGTCTTCAGGTCTGGACTGGCTGCTTTTGAAAGAAAAACTTTCTCCCGAACAGATCGCTGTTTATTCCGGCAGTGCTATGAGTCAGCTGGATTACAACGGTTATGGCGGTATGCTGAAAGCCCGATTAATGGGTAAACGGGTGACCTCCAAACAGTGTCCGCTGGGCTTTGCTGAAATGTCGGCCGACTTCATCAATGCTTATATCCTGGGTTCTCTGGGTAACACCGGTACTTCTATGGGGGCCTGCGCCACTTTACTCTATAACCTGCAGCTGGGCGTAAATGATATTCGCTCCGGCAAGCGCCGTGTCGTGATTGTCGGCAACAGTGAAGCACCGGTAACGCCTGAGATTATGGATGGTTACAGTACCATGGGCGCGCTGGCTTCGGATGACGCTTTGAGAAAGCTGGACGGTCTTTCAGCTGAAAACAATCCGGACTGGCGCAATGCCTGCCGTCCCTTTGCTGTGAATGTCGGCTTTACCATTGCTGAATCTTCCCAGTACTTTGTTCTGATGGATGATGACCTGGCTTTGGAATCCGGTGCTGAAATTCTGGGTGCGGTTGCAGATGTATTTGTTAACGCAGACGGCTATAAGAAATCCATTTCAGCTCCCGGTGCCGGAAACTACCTGACCGTTGCCAGGGCTGCAGCTCTGGGTCGAGCGATTCTGGGTGAGGATGCCCTGAGACACCGAAGTTTTGTTCAGGCTCATGGGACAGGTACCCCTCAGAACCGGGTTACGGAATCCCATATCCTCAATGAAACGGCTAAAAACTTTGGCATGGATAACTGGGCAGTATCGGCCGTCAAAAGCTACCTCGGTCACTCCATCGGTGTGGCGGCCGGTGACCAGCTGATGTCAACGTTGGGTGTTTGGCATCAAGGCATCATTCCTGGTATCAGAACGATTCCCGGTATTGCTGAAGACGTACATCATTCGCATCTGGACATCAGTATGGATCATAAAGAGATGGATCCGTCACAGATGGCCATGTCACTGATTAACGCCAAGGGTTTTGGTGGCAATAATGCCACTGCACTGGTTCTGAGCCCTGATGTGACCCGTGATATGTTAAAAGCCAAACACGGAGAACAGACGCTTTCATCCTGGCAACAGGGCTATGAGAGCACGGCACGTCGACAGGAAGATTATGAGTGTGCCCAGATTTCAGGTCAGGCTAAGCCTATTTACCAGTTTGGTGAAGGGGTGCTGGAAGATGATGATCTGGTCTACACCGACCAATCCATTAAAGTCCCTGGATTTGGCCGACCGGTGAATCTGGATCTCGAAAATCCATTCTGGTCTTTCTGAAGCCTTCACAAGGCTGGAGTTCTTCCAGCCTTGTCCCTTGTTTCGAACACCCTTCTCTAAAAGCCCGTCGACTATCAGACCATTTCGGATTGAGTTTGATCTTTTTATAGTCTCAGAGCCGTCGGTGCACGATTGCCTGAAGAAACATATTAACTATGTAAAGTTACCTGGAAGCATTGAGCGACAGTTGATTTGTAGTCTATGTTGCGGGCATGCTCTTCAATTGCTTATACCATTTTCAGGACTGAATACTGAGTTACGCTCGCAGGAGGCTCAATCAGTCCCCCGTGTCTCATTACAGGGAGAATGTCTTAATGAGAGCCCGATCTAATCTGACCGGAATAGTGAGCAGCACCCTTCTACTGACTGCCATGAGTGCCAATATGGTGATGGCGGATGAACAGGTAGGCAGAGTAGAGGTCAGCCACGCAAAGAGTACCAGTCTGACTCTGTACCCGGACAGAACACTCGTGCGGCAAGAGTTCAAGGTGATTCCCGGACCGGAAGGTACCCTGATCGTCGAAGGCATGGCTCATGACTGGGAAGACGACAGTCTTGAGCTGGAGTACAGGAAAGGCAAGCTGGGAGAGGTGCCTGACAGCCTGACCTGGCAAAGAGGTGGGTTGGACCGTGATCGTTTGTACCGAAGGTTGGTGGGCAAATCCGTTGAGCTCATGGGCGGTGGGCTGAATGTCCCTGTGCAGGGTGTCATGCTGTCTTATGACAGTGGTATGGGACTGATTCAGGGTAGCAATGGCCGTCAATACCTGGTGGACTGGAATGACCCCGAAGGCATAAGGCTGGCTGCGAGAGAACAGGTTTTTCTGGAAAAAGATTATCAGACCCGACTGATGGCTCGTTTTCCGGATCTGGACGGCACCGATCAACTGCGGCTGTCCTACATTACTCCCTCAATCCGTTATTCCAGCCATTATCGGATGACACTGTTGGACGACGGTAAAGCCCGCATTGAGTTGACCGCGCTGTTGAATAACAACACTGAAACAGATTACAGCAAAGCGGATATCAAACTGGTGGCCGGAGATATGGGAAGGCTCAATGTCGGTTATGCCCGTAAAATGGTAATGATGGATGCTGCCGCAGGCGCTTCGCCCAATCAGGAGAGTCAGCGGGTAGGGGAGGTCATGGTGACACCCCTGCCAAAAGATAAGACGAAACTGACCCCGTTTTCCTGGCAACAGGTGACTCTCTACAAGGATGATCAGTTAACGCTGGATCAATACTATCAGTTGGATGTGTATGGTCGTTCATACTCTGGCAGAGGCTCGGATCTCGAGCGGCCCCGACTGAACTATCGCTTCAAGGCAGAACGTGATTTGCCGGCCGGCCAGGTCAAGATACTGGAATCCACCCGGGATGGTACTGTCATTATCAGTGGTAATGCCACCATTCCCCAGACGACCAAAGGGGATTATGCCCGTCTTGCCATGGGGGAAGCCTTGGCCGTCAGAGTAGAAAGAAAGCGTCTGGATAATCAGCAACGTGAAAAAGAGCTGATCAGCCGCTGGCAGGCAACGGTATTCAATGACAGAGATGAAGAAGTCATCATGATGTTGACCGACAGAGATCGCTCTCTGCTTAAGCTGGAAAATGTGACCGGGGGTGAGGTTGAGCAGACTCATACCATTAAGGTCAAAGTCCCCGCCAAAGATAAGAAAGTCATTTCTTATACCTCGATCTATAGCAAGTAATCCCGGACCCTTTCAGAGGCCTGAAGACATTCGTCGTTCAGGTTTCTGGCCTGTGGCAAAATAATGGATATTTTCTGCTTCTGGTGAAAGCCTTATGCCCAGTTACCAATCGATTGTTGTTCTGACCGGTGCCGGTATTTCTGCCGAGTCCGGCATTCGAACCTTCAGAGCCAGTGACGGCCTGTGGGAAAACCATCCGGTTGAAGAAGTTGCTACGCCCGAAGGTTATTATCGCAACCCTGCTCTGGTGCAGTCTTTTTATAATGGCAGGCGACAGCAACTTTCAGAAGTGACCTGTAATGGGGCTCATAAGGCCTTGTCAGACTTTGAAAAAACTTTTGATGGAAGCTTTCTTCTGGTAACCCAGAATGTGGATGATCTGCATTCCCGGGCGGGCAGTCAGAATCTGATTCATATGCACGGTGAGCTCTATAAGGCTCGCTGTCAGGATACCGATGAAGTATTCGACTGGTATGAAGACATCACCACTCAAACCCTCTGCCCATGCTGTCACAAAGCCGGAAACCTCAGGCCTCATATTGTCTGGTTTGGCGAGATGCCGCTGGAGATGGATCGTATTTATGAGGCGTTATCCGCCTGTGATCTTTTTGTTTCCATAGGCACCTCGGGCAATGTGTATCCGGCCGCCGGTTTTTTTGCAGAAGCAAAGGCTGCAGGGGCCGACACAGTTGAACTGAATCTGGAGCCTGGATCCAATGCTTCTCAGTTTGATCAAAGCCTGACAGGGCTTGCCACAGAAAGGGTGCCTGGCTTTTTTAACGCTTTGTTGGGATAGGTGTTGTTCAAGAATGGTCTATCTTCAGGTATTCACTGAAAAATAGATCGTAGACTGTGACAGGACAATCCTCATCCCCCTGGGAGCCAGAATGCTTTGGCACCGAGCAGGTTCCCACACCACTTCAGACTTCAGGAAGCTCAGACAGCTTCCTGATCATGATCAACTACCTGATTAATCCGGGAACAATCTTTTCTGCTGCCATGGGCGTGGCCGGTGGCCTCTCATTTATGACGGTGGTTCTGGTTCAGCTGTCTGCTGTGATGTTAAGTATGGTGGCGTTTCTGGTCATGGCCAGAATCGGTGTCGATTACGGCCTCACGGGTCAGATGGCCTGTCGTGCGGCTCTGGGAGTCAGAGGAGGGCGTTGGCTTAGGAACTGTCCCTAAATAATTTCCGTGTTTCCCTGAAGTTTGAAATGTAGGAAAATCCCTACCGTTTCTGTTTCATCCTCGGAAGGCTCTAATGGGTGATTATTCTGCTGAAATGTGATCCAAAGACTATAGCCCACGGCATTCGAGAGCTGGAAGCAGAAGAGCCGCTCAATACGGAGCGACAGCGAAAAAAAAGGGGGGGCCGAAAACCTCTGACCCAGATATTTCCTCGGCTGGCTGAGAATTTTCTTTCTGTTTTGAAAGACCACACTGCAGGCGATCCGATGGGACAGGAGGTTAAATGGACGAACCTTTCCCGGAGACAAATTTCCCAAAAGCTGCAAGAAAGCAGTATGCCTGCAAACAAGAATGTTGTTTCGAAATTGCTCCATACGCTTGGGTTTAGACGTCGTAAGCCACAGAAAAAGCGAACAATGAAGCAACATAAAGATCGCAATGCCCAATTTGAGAATATTGCCCGG
>NZ_JBPCXO010000265.1:0-10047 GCF_051008435.1 Endozoicomonas sp.
GGTGGCGCTCCTATAGAAGTCATCAAACAGTACGTTCAGCAGCAGAGAACACCGCATTAGTCGGCTATCGCCGACGAGCTTACATCCCCGCACTCAAAGTACGGGGTTTTACGCTCAACCGATAATGATGAGCACTTTGCGAGCCTGTACATGCAACGTAATGCTAATCCTGGGGTGTCACGACTGTTTTAACTTTCCTCTTTTTGGCTCCACAATAACTGCCCACCAGAACAAGTACGCCAGTAGCTACCACTACAGGTAAGCCTAACCCCGCAGTCAGGCCTGCTATCAGCCCACTATTGCTGGAGGAGGATAATGTCTCGTTAGCGGTGAACTCCGAGACGTTCCAAAGCCTTGCTTTCCAGTCATCTGATCCGGTAACCAGCAGGTGCTCGTCTGAGTTAAATTCAGCAAAGGAGACATCTCCCTCGGATGGAAAAGTCGCCAGCAAGCCGGGTTCCGGAATATTATCATCATTCAGGGTGACCTCATCCAGATTCCATAGCTTTGCGTTATCACCTTCAGACGTTGTTAATAATTTCTGATTGTTCGTGAATACCACGAACAAAACAGGGTTATCCTGTGTGACCAGAGCCAAAAGCGAATAGGTCGCTTTTCCCATATAATCATTTCCAATGTTTGTCGTATTCCAGATCAGGGCCTGATGACCCGAAGCGGTAGCCAGCAGTGACCCGTCATTGTTAAATGCACCATGCCTTACCGGACTATTGTGGTTCAGGGTGGCGACGATGGCAGGTTGCATGTCATCACCAATTTGACTGAGATCCCAAATGGTTGCCTCACCACTTTCAGCCACAGTCATCAGTCTCCTTTGGTCAGGATGCAATACTGAAAAAACGACAGCTCCACCATGGTGCATTACAGCCAGTTTTGCTGCTTCCAGTGTTTTTATGGGGATTGTTACGGTTGGCGGAAAAGAAGGAGCCTGAGATGAGGGAACAGTGGGGACATTGGTAGCCGCTGGCGTTGACGTTGACGTTGACGTTGGCGTTGGCGTTGACGTTGACGTTGACGTTGGCGCAAGGGCGCTACTATTGGTATTTTCAGGGGCATCCGTTGGCAGTGTGAAGACCTGTGTTGAATCACCCTCGTATAAACCCCAAAGCACGGCGGTATTATCCATGGATGAAGTGATAACTGTCGCTTTCGATACCTCTCCACCGAGACTGGCCGGTGCAAAATGAGCATGCAGAACGGCGGCATCGTGGGGCAAGCTCATCATAGCCTGAGGTGTCCGCTCATCATCAACCAGGGTCCACACAGAAGCGTTATTTGCAACCCCCAGCAACCAGTTTTGTTCAGGGTGAAAAGCGATCGGATTAAATTCAGCTGGCGTTCCACCTTCGGCATCTGTCAGATTAAACTGAGCCTGTAAACCAGTGAAATAGGAGATACCGGTCGTTTCATTTTTGCTAACGATTCCCAGATCCCAGATCCTGACGGTCTGGTCGCTGATCGTGGCCACACTATTGCTATGAGGACTGAATATGGCGCACTGAACAGCCTGCGGGTGTGGCATTATCCCTTGCAAATCAGGGAAAACATTACCAGAACTGTCTCTTATCAGATTGTTGAGTTCCCAGAGTTTTGCGGTCCCATCATCCGATGAAGTCAAAATAGATGTTTCACTGGCACTGAATCTGGCACAATTGATGGCCCCCGCATGTTGCATCACCAGATAAGGCTTCAGTTCATCGTCAGGGAGCTGCGTTTCAATATCATCGTGAGAGCAGCACAGATTATTACCCAGAGCCAGAAGCAGCAGAGACAATCGGTAGCGATTAAAAATACGATTACACATCACTGGTTACAACTCTTCGTTAGAGGATTGCGATAACAGCCCGGAAATATCCCAGAGAAACCACTTATTATCACTGGAAATCGACACCAGGAACTTTTTCCCGGGATCAAAGACAACTTGTTGTACCGGTGCCTCATGGGGCAGTGTGGCCAGCAATTCTGGCGTTAAATGGTTTTGGGATGAGCAGCGAATAGTATTGAGATTCCAGAGTTTTACCGTATTTGACGAGGCGGTAACGACATAGTTTTTGTCTGGATGAAAGTCGGCATAAACGACAGAATCTTCATGCTCCAGGACAGCCAGCAGCTCCGGAACCACCCGGTCAACATTCTTGCTGTAACTTAGCTGACTGATATCCCATAATCTTGCCGTTTTATCGGTGGATGCGGTCAATAGATATTGGTCTGAAGATGCAAATGTTGCAAAAACAATATAATCATACTGGTCATGCTGGTTATGCCAGGCGGTAGCCAGCAGGGACGATCTGGGTTCTCCCAGATAGTTGCGGTACTGGTCTTCCAGATCCCAGACCAGCCCCATCTGATAAAGCAGCGTCACAAGATACCTTCCGGATGGAGAGTAAGCAACGGGGTGGTCTGAAGTTTCGGTGAGCAAATAAGCATTATCAGGGATATAAAAGTCTGGCTGCATAAAGGCATGCAAAGGTAATGTCCGCTCCCCCTCGTTACTTAAAGGCTGACGGCCAAGCTCCCAGTACCGGGCTGCCGGATAGTCGGTAGCGGTCACCAGAAAAGCATTGTCAGGGCTGAAAGCGGCATAGACCACATTGTCAGGGTGGGGCAAATGGGTCAGATGATTGATTTCTGTGCCGTTATTACCCTCAGAAATTCCGTAAAGCTCAGCGAATTTAAAATTTCCGACAACAACCAGCCGTTTTCCATCCGGGTCGAAAGCAGCTTGCCAAGGTTCTCCCTGAAGCTGGATACTATCGAGTAGCTCAGGCTGCGGCACAGCATTTTCAAATGTCAGGTTTGCCAGATTCCATAACTTAAGTATGTTGCCAGAGTCGACCGTGACCGCTTTTTGGTTGTCGAGACTGATAGCCCCATGATTCACCGCTTCGGAGGAAGGCAAAACAGCCACCGGGCTTTGGGTTTCTGCTGGGTTAAGATTGTTTAAATCCCATAGCTTTGCGCTATCACCGTCAGAAACCAGTAGTTTTTGACCATCCGGGCTGAAGGTGATTTGTTTGATCGTATTGTCTGCTGCCACCGCTAAGGCTGGAAGCAGAATATTCTCTGTGTGAATGGGGTTTGGATTTGCGGGCTGGCATGACTCAGGAAGAGGAGTGACCGGCAGGTAGTTTTCGCAAATAAAGTTAATAATATGAATGCTATTCACATTTTCTGGATTAAATGTTGTCTCCCGCGCCGTTCTGGCAATAAAGTGAATGGCGTGAAACATTGTTGCGTTTGGACAATCATGCCAGCCTCCAGCTGCACCGCCTCCACCCAAAAAACCCAGCTCATCAGGTTCAGCCATTGCATTAAGTTCTCCTCCCCCTGCCAAGGGCCTACACCTAAGTCTAATGGCATCAATAACGCAACCACGGCGAACTTCTGCGCCATAAACGGCATAGTCTCTCGGACACCACGTAACATCCTCTTCAGAAAAATCACCTATCCATTTGCCCTCAGAGGTGATGGCAGAACATATCACCTCTAATTTATTGAGAACAAAAGAACTAAACCCCCTTAATTTATTCACGCCATACTTCAAACCAATAACAACCTGTCCCGGGGGGCAGCTTTCAAAGACCCACCCAACCGCACCATAACAACAGTTAATACAGTCGTTTTTAGCACTTAATACCACCTTTACAGGCTCTGAAAAAGACCTGAGCGGACAAAACAGTATCGCCAGAAAGATCAATATCGATGCACCAAGTACTTTCATTGAACTCACCGGAGTTTAAAGCCCTGCCAAGCCGGCTGATGCAGCCATGTTATGAATACCGGTAACAAAAAGGTAATCCCCTGATAAGAAAGGCTGAGGCCATGACCGCTCAGATACCGGGATATATTCCATACGCCCTGATCCTGCCCACTGGTAGATAACATGAGGTACTCTTCTCCCGGACTCAGGGCGGCTCGCAACTGTCCGGCTGGGAAAACAACCTGAGCCACTTTTGCCGGTATTGGTAAATTGTTTTCATCGAGCACCAACTCATCAACATTCCAGATCGTGGCATTCTGTTGCTCGCCCAGCGTCAGAAGCCTGTGGCTGTCTGCACTGAATGCTGCATAACCAGTATTACCCACCGGGTCGCTGATCAATGCCAGCAAATTGAAAACGGTTTTGCCGTCAGGTGCTGTTTTCGGGTTTTCAATATCCCACAGCCGGATGGCACTTGCGGTGACCGTCACCACTTTTCGACTGTCAGGACTGAACGCGGCATAAAGAACATCGCCGTCGTGTGGCAACGTGGCTTTCAGTAATGGTTTCGTCGGGGTGCTGTCGTCTTCTAAGAGTTGGTCAAGATCCCATAGCTTAGATGTATCATCGCTGGAAGTGGTCAGGATAAGGCTGCCGTTCGTACTGAACGCAAAGTAACTGATAGATTCGCTGTGTTCCATAACAGCCATCCGGGCAGGCACTGGGACAGGTGCAGAGTTTTCAATAGTTTTGTAATCAGGTTCGTCAAGGTTCCAGAGAATAGCCTGCCCATCATCACTGGCTGTCACAACTTGCTGCTTATTGTCTGAACCGGGTCTGAACCGTGCAAAGGTTACCGTGCTCTCATGAGGCAGAAACGCTTTTACATCCGGAGCAGCAACCCCTGTCGGCAATGAATCCATATCCCATACCCAGGCATCAGAGGTGCCTGAAAAAGTTAATAACCAGTTATATTCCTTATGGAAGGCCATATTATCGACAAGAGGGTTCAACATAGCTTCTGATGATTCAGAACGGGCACTGCTATACCCCGGAGGTATGAACTGATGAGTACGTTGCAACATGGATATTCCGGCTGATGTCCGATTGGCGATGTCCGGATTCCACAGGCTGACTGCACCGCTGTCGCTCAGGGAGGTAATATATTTTTCATAGGGACTGAAAATAGCGCAATGAACGAGAGATTCATGACGCATAATACCTGAAACACCGGGAGTTATTTTACCATTACGGTTTCTTCTCAGAGTGGCCATATCCCAGAGAATGGCGTTGCCATCCCCGGCAGCGGTCAGGATTCTGAACCCATCCGGGCTGAAAGAAGCACACTGAACACCTCCTGAATGCTCGATAACCAAAAACGCATCCAGTTCATGGTAATAGAATGAACGGGCATAAAATGTGGATAACGCCAACCCAACGAACAAGAGGCTTGTCAACCGTCGCCGACTGGTTTTATTTGGCAAGTTATTCATGATAAAACCTCCAGCCAAAGGGCTTTATAACAACATCATAAAGACTATGGCTCTCTGGCAACTTTCCCAATATGGTCTGGAATCTCCCAGAGCGCCCAGTACCTGTCTTCAGAAGTGGTGACCAGATAGCGCCCTCCCGGGTGAAAAACGGCCTGCCTCAAGCCAGCTCCGTGTCGCATGGTGGCAAGTAAAAAAGGGATGGGTTCATCCTGATCATTGTCTGGTTCGGGAGGCTGAATATCATCAAGATCCCAAAGTCTGGCGGTCTGATCGCTGGACGCAGTTACAACAAAATGCTCAAGCGGATGAAAATCGGCATAAACGACCGAGGATGAATGCTCCATAACCGCCAGCAGTTCTGGAATAACCAGGCCACTCTCCTCATCATACTGTAACTGCTTCAAACCCCAGACCTTTGCCCTGTTATCCTTACCGGCGGTCAGAAGGTAGCGACCATCGTCGCTGAATTTAACAAAGATAATGTCATCAGCATGCCAGGCTACCGCCGCCACCGACGCTGTTTCAATAGCGTTATAATCGTGATATTTCTCGTTGAGATTCCAGATAATGCTGGTGTTGGAGAACAAGCTTGCCGCATATTGACCGGAAGGATGCAGGCTCATGGCGTTATGAGGTGACCCTGGAGAGTAATTAATAGGGTTGGCATTATTCAGTTTGAGATTTGCCAGCAGCTGAGCTGTCCGCTTTCCGCTACTGTCGAGATACTGTCGTGTAAGATCCCAGTATTTCGTTACCGAATCTGTGGATGTAGTCATCAGGAATTTTGAGTCGCAACTAAAAGCAGCCACACTGGTTTCTGAGGAATGTTCAAAAGTGAGCGGGTTGGCAATGGAAGTATCTTCCATGATGGTCGAGATATTATAAATTTTGAAAGTGTTGAATGTTCCCCCTACTGCCAGCCACTGCCTGTCTTCGCTAAAAACAACCACTTTTGGGTCATTACCTGTATTATCTTCACCCAACTTTTGCGGCTCCGGGTAGCGGGTGTTCTGGGTTATGTTGGCAAGATTCCACAACCTCAGATGGTTATCGTAACTTACTGTTGCTGCCCACTGGCTATCATAGCTGATACTATGATCCATAATGGTTTCACTGGCTGGCAGGGTCGCAACAGGGCCGTTTTTCCGGGCAGGATCTACAACATCCATCTGCCATAACTTTACTTTGCTGCCGCCGTCTATGAGAAGCCAACGACCGTCGGGGCTGAACGATACCGCTCTCACGACCGATGGCTCCCGGATTTTCAGCAAAGGACTCAACATCACTCTGCCATCCGCAAACCAGGGCAGGACAGTTAAAGCCAGAATGAAGTAACGACAAAATCTGGTGTAAATCATGGGAATAATATAAAACGAGAGTATTTACCGGCCTGATGATCAGCTCACTCACAGGCGACTTCGGCCAACTAATCGCTACATCGCAGCAGTTAACCGTTGGTGACCGAACTCAGTATGGAAGAGATAATAAGATTCTGCAAAAATATCATATTGCTTGACTTTCCTGACAGGAATCAAAGTTTGGTGAATGACGAAGACAATATCGAAGCCGAGGTTGAAAACACCATATAGCCTTTTATGGATAGCCTTTTATGGATAGCCTTTTATGGAAAATCTGCACATGACCTTGTCACCTGAGACCCAGAAACGGATTAAAAAACTGGAGCCTTGAATATTTCAATCTTTAATAACTTTCACCCTATCCATTAGAACAAGAACTTCATGATATGATCATTCGCAACGATATTGGCCTTGTTAAGGTCATCCACAGAGTTGCTGATATGACCAAGAAAATCTACGTTATTTATACCGGTGGTACCATCGGCATGAAACCCACCGACTCGGGTTATGCCCCCTCCGGCAACCTGCAGGCCCTACTGGATGAAAAGCTACCATCCCACGTCCGTAAAGGTCTCCCAGACTTTGACCTGGTGGAGTACGACCAGTTAATTGACTCCAGTAATATCCGCCCGCAAAACTGGAAGCAGATTGCTACGGATATCGCTGACAATTATGAAGACTACGACGGCTTTGTTGTTCTGCACGGCACAGATACCATGGCCTTTTCCAGTTCCATGATGTCATTCATGCTCCGCAACCTGAACAAGCCTGTTGTTTTTACCGGCTCTCAGATACCTCTGTGTGAAGCACGAAGCGACGGTCTGGAAAACTTTGTTGGTGCATTGAGCATTGCCACCGATGATCGTATCAATGAAGTCTGCCTGTACTTCAATGGTCGTTTAATGCGGGGTAACCGTGCACGCAAGCAAAATGCTTATCTGTTTGATGCCTTCGATTCTCCTAACTTCCCATGGCTTGGCCGGGCTGATATCAATATTGAGCTCAGCGACTACCTGCTATTGAAGCCTGAGAACAAACCCGAGTTTCATCTTGAATGCTCTGAAGATACCCAGGTGGGTATTCTTCAACTGTTTCCAGGCATTACAGCACAGTGGATGGAAGCGGCTCTAAATCAGCCCCAAAAAGCCTTTATCATGAGAACCTACGGTACCGGAAATGGTCCAGATGGAGATCAGGCTTTACTGGATGCTCTGAAGAAAGCTTCAGACGAAGGCAAAATAATTGTCAATCTTACCCAGTGTCACAGAGGTAGGGTTCATCAGGGCAGTTATGCAGCTGGCTCTGCTCTGGCTGAAGCCGGTGTTATTGGAGGTCTGGATACAACGACTGAGGCGATGTTCTGTAAGCTTCATCACCTGCTGTCTAAAGATCACTCTCCAGAAGAAATCAGAGAGATAGTGGGACAGAACATTTCAGGGGAACTGACCATCTGACAAAAGAAAGAGGACTTTCACCCACGAAAGTCCTCTTTTTTGTTCATTAAATGACTGGCAACTGCCAATTTATCGGTGCAATGCCTCTGGACTCAAGATAATGATTCGTCTGCGAGAAAGGACGGCTACCAAAAAAGCCGCGATGAGCAGACAAGGGTGAGGGGTGGACAGCCTGAAGTACCTGATGCCTGGTTCGATCAATAAACTGCCCCTTTCTCTGGGCGTAGCTGCCCCAAAGGATAAACACCAGACCTTCCCGCTTGGCATTCAGCTCGGCAATCACCTTGTCAGTAAACTGCTCCCATCCTCTTTTCTGATGGGAAGCCGCTTGCTTGTGCTCTACCGTCAAGACACTGTTTAACAGAAGGACCCCCTGTTTGGCCCAGGACTCCAAACAACCATGATTGGCGGGAGGAATCCCCAGATCACTCTGAAGCTCCTTATACATATTGACCAGAGAAGGAGGCGTACGCACATCCGGGCGCACAGAGAAACAGAGCCCATGGGCCTGACCCGGACCGTGATAAGGATCCTGCCCCAGAATGACAACCTTAACCTGTTCAAAGGGAGTTAAATCCATAGCCCGGAAGTATTCACTGCCGTCTGGGTAAATAGTTTTACCGGCGGCTTTTTCATTCATCAGGAAGCTGCGCAGAACCTGCATATACTCCTTGTCAAACTCACCCTGCAAATGTGTTTTCCATGAGGGTTCCAGCTTGATTTCCCGCATAGGATTTCCCCAGTTCAGCAAACGTTAAAATAGGTTTTAAATGATAATCGAGTCATTATACACATACGAATGATATTGAACTGGCTTTTGCAGCCAACACTCCTTGTCTGTAAGCAATAATAACTCCGTTGTCAGTCAACCTGACAAGTTGGGGAACATCACTTTCAGGACACAGTCTCAAGTCTAGAAATACCGTCTTAAGTCATTGCTCATTGGTCATGGAGAATCCCAAAATGCTACTCAGGAAGAGCTGGCAAGCTGCCCAAAAATACGTCATTTCGTTCATCAGTTCTCTTCTGATTGCCGCTTCGATGAGTGCATCTGCCTCGGAAGTGGAGATGAAGAGTCGAGCCATAGACCTGCAAAACTCCCTGATAAAATGATTCCTTATACTTAACAGCAAGCCTCTAGGAGCCTTAGCTGAGGAAGATATGGGCGACTATGCCTACCTTCTTGAAGTGCATCGGGAATTGCGAAGGGATACGTCCTTTGATTCCATTCCTGTTCAATTAGTCGTCGGTGCTTCCAAAAAACAAAAAGATCGCTTCTATAAATATTTTGAAGAAACTTCAGAACTGGACATTCACTGGTTTTTTGAAGAATACGATGAGCAATATGCATATCGACCCCCAATGCAACATATAGAAAACGCCAGTCTGGTGTTTTTCCTATCATGGTGGCCATACATGAAAGGATCGATCTCGCCCAAATGGCTTAATATCACTGAGTATGCAGATATAGCAGATCCGGGTGTCGACCAATACCACTTTATTCTCAGGGCGATACAACGGGCAAAAAACTACTATCAGAAAGCAAACGCCAGCTTTCACTCCTTATCCAATCTTCAAAGACGTGAAGGGGATGATGAGCTCAAACTCGTCACGCGACAGAGCCTAATCGAATCATTTCAGATGGCAGGAGCCTCATGCGAGTTATTCAAGCAGGAGTTCTGCAGTGCACCCATAAGGTTTGGTCTTGGGAAAAAGAACGTTGGAATGCCCTTCAATAGCGCTCTATCAGAAAAAGTGGACGAGTTTGAAGAGACTCTGGAGAAAGACCAGACCCGCATGGCCAACGTTTTCAAAAAGCTGTTGAAAGAAAAAGCCTGGCTGGGTGAAGCATTATCGGGCTACAAAGAAACTTCCACCCAGTTTGAATCCGTTAGAGAAACCGCTACTAAAAACCTGCGACAATCAGTGATTCTCTGGGTTTATCTACACCGTCAACACGGCTGCATACCGGAGTATGTCTTACGCCACTCTTGTGTAGGGTTTAAGGTCGAGCTGTAACGTGT
>NZ_JBPCXO010000266.1:0-10804 GCF_051008435.1 Endozoicomonas sp.
TTATTATGTCTACTACTACCGGTACTGTTAAGTGGTTCAACGAAGAGAAAGGTTTTGGTTTCATCGCTCAGGAAAACGGTCCTGACGTGTTTGCCCATTTCCGTCAGATCGTTGGCGACGGTTTCAAGACTCTGAAAGAAGGCCAGCAGGTTGAATTTCGAGTGACTCAGGGCCAGAAAGGTCCTCAAGCAGAAGACATCCGTCCTCTGTAAAGGTTAAGCTGCATACTATGTAGCTGACTTGCTTCACATAATGTGAAGAGAGAAAGGCAATACCTCCGGGTGTTGCCTTTTTTGCGTTTAAGGGAAATGTAAAAAGGAAAAGCCAAGGCCACCACTAATATGTGGCAGGAGCTTGAATTATTTAACCCGGAAGGGAGCAGAGTTATGGCTACCGTCATGGTCAATATTAGTAGTCGTCATGTTCAGGGGGCTTCTATTGTGATGATAAAAGGAGTGTCTGAGAGAGTGGGGGAGAAGGTATTTTTCCGATAAGGGAACTAAAGAGGGTAGCGCCGGAGTTGGCGCAATATGAGGTCGAGGTGAAACGCGGTCAGGATACTGTTGTTTTCATTTTCTTCCGGGATGTGGGTGAAGTTTCATACAGACTGTAATCCGTCGTATCACCTTGCCAGATATGAGCTTTATCTTGTCTGGCCTGCTCAATGGTTTTATCAAAAATATCCAGGTGAATCTGCTCCATCAATCCCTGGAGTTCGTCGTTTGTTATCAGTTCCATAAAAACGCCAGCGTGCATAAAGCCTTCGCAGCGATGCTTCACGGAAGCAGACAGCTTTTGAGAACGCTTTGAGGCGTTGAACAATTCCCTGAGCCTTCTTTCAACTTCTGTAAGAAATGTATTTTTATCCATAGAGTCTATTTTCGATATCCTTCAAAACTTTGTTGTCACTTTCCTGCACTCTATCGCAGTGTATGTATGATGTTCATAGATTTGTCTATAGATATAGAATCTTGTTTTTATTCTACGTGAATCATTGATCATCCTCTTCTGTTTTACAGTCTGGAAATTTCGAGAATAATCCGTACTGGGCATTCATAAATACGACACATACCCGATTCATCTATCCTTTGATCGTTCAGGGTCCTGTTTCGAGATAGGGCTTCTATTTCTGTTTATCCAATTAAAGTGTGGAATGGTTTATGGATTATCGTCGTACATTTACCCTGCCACGGCTCTGGTGGATTCTTTTCGTTCTGGTTTTTGCTTCATTTGTCGTTTTGCTGTTTGTAGGTGGACGACTGTATCAGGTAGCCCCACCTGTTCCCGAGAAAGTGGTGACCAGTACGGGTGAGGTCATATTCACCAGACAGGATATCCAGGAAGGCATGGATGTCTGGAGAAGTCTGGGTGGGATGCAGCTGGGTTCTGTCTGGGGCCATGGGGCCTATCTAGCACCTGACTGGACTGCTGATTTTCTGCATCGAGAAGCGGAGGCCATTATTGAGCGTCGTTCGGGTAGAAAACCGAGTGCTCTGACTGAGCCCCAGCTTGCCCGCTACTCGGCCATTCTCGGGTCAGAACTGAAGGTCAACACATATAACCCTGAAACCGGTGTGATTGTTCTATCAGAAGAGCGGGAGCGGGCCATACGGTCAGTGCAAAAACACTACCTGGGCCTGTTTGGGGCGAATAACTCAATAGACTTCCACAAACTCAGGATTGCCTATGCCATTCAGGAAAAACCTCTGGGTCTGAATCCCGACCAGGCTATTCTCAAGCTTTCATCCTTCTGGTGGTGGACTGCCTGGGCATCAGTGACTCAAAGGCCTGATGACAAGGTGAGTTATACCAATAACTGGCCCCATGAGCCGCTGGTTAATAACACTCCCACTGCCTTTTCCTTTTTGTGGACGTTTTTATCGATTGTTATTCTTATCGCGGCCATAGGTCTTTTATGCTGGTTTTTCAATCGACAGCGGGCCACCTGGGAAGATGACCTGGTTCCTGAAGCGGGTTATTCGACTTCAGATCCATTGGAATTCATACAGCCCACTTCATCCATGAAAGCCTGTACAGGTTACTTTTGGATTGTCATTCTACTCATTGGTTTTCAGATTCTATTAGGCGCGGTAACAGCCCATTATGCTGTTGAAGGGCAGGATTTCTATGGGATTCCCTTATCAGAATGGTTTCCTTATTCTCTGACCAGAACCTGGCACGTGCAGCTGGCTGTTTTATGGATCGCTACTGCCTGGCTGGGAGCAGGGCTTTATGCTGTTCCTTTAATTGCAGGAAAGGAGCCCAGGTTTCAGGCTATTGGCGTCTGGTTATTGCTGCTGGCGTTGTTAGTGGCAGTGGTGGGCTCATTGTTTGGTGAGTGGGCTGCAATTCAGGGTTTGATCAAGGATCCAGTCATCAATTTCTGGTTCGGTCATCAGGGGTATGAATTTCTGGATCTTGGTCGCTTCTGGCAATGGTTGATCTTTCTGGGTCTGCTGATCTGGTTGGGCTTGATGGCCAGGGGGATTTTACCTGCAATCTGTCGTAAGGAAGATGATGGACATCTTCTGCTTCTACTGTTCCTGTCTTCTGCTGCTGTTGCCCTTTTGTATGGTGTCGGATTGTTGTATGACCGCCATACTCATCTGACACTGGCTGAATATTGGCGCTGGTGGGTTGTACATCTTTGGGTAGAAGGTATCTTTGAAGTGTTTGCTGCAGCCTGGGTAAGCTGGATCTTCGTGAAGATTGGCTTAATCAGAGCAAGTACAGCGGCGATCTACGTTATTTTTTCAACAGCTGTTTTTCTGGGTGGTGGTGTCCTGGGTACCTTCCATCATCTCTATTTTGCGGGTACTCCGGAGTCTGTTTTGGCACTGGGAGCGGTATTCTCTGCACTGGAGGTGGTGCCTCTGGCATTGATCGCTTTTGATGCCCATGATCACTGGCAGTTAAAGCAGGCTTCTCCCTGGGTGGCCAAATACCGTTTGCCATTAATGTTTTTTCTGGCCGTGGCTTTCTGGAATCTGGTCGGTGCAGGTGTTCTGGGCTTCCTTATAAACCCGCCATTGGCTTTGTACTATCTGCAGGGGCTTCAAACCACGCCAACCCATGGTCATGCGGCACTGTTTGGTGTCTATGGTATGTTGGGTATTGGTATGATGCTCTTCTGTCTCCGTGGACTAAGACATCAAGGCTGGTCTGACAAATTACTGTTATGGGTCTTCTGGTTACTCAATGGTGGGTTGGCATTAATGGTGTTTGGCTCACTATTGCCTCAGGGCCTGATTCAAGGCTATGTGTCGTTTAGTGAGGGTTACTGGTATGCCCGATCTCCTGAGTTACTTCATTCTCCCCTGATGCAGACATTGGTCTGGATTCGAGTTCCGGGAGACGTTGTTTTTGCCCTGGGGGCACTTCTGCTTTTGATCTTTATGATTCGTCTCTACCGTAAGGTTTGATAAACAGAGACCTTATTTTTTCAAATATTAAGTAAAATAGGCTTTTGTCGTTTCCGAATAGGCTGTGTTCACTGGCATGGCCCTTGAGGCTTTGATAACATGAGCGGCAAATGGCAATATTGCGGTTTGCCTTTGCTTCTATGACTGCACAAGGTGCGCAGGTTATCTTCATTCTGTGTCCCTTCTTTCGATATTGTCTCCTTTCAATCCCTTATATTCCCAAATGGTAGAGACCTATGCTTTCCTATTTGCTGGCTGGTGACCACGGTATTCCCCTGACTCTGGTGGAAACTTCAGATTTCGATCGCTGGTTTGATGAGCAGCCAGAAGCTCTTCAGAACTGGCTGACCTGCACGGACTACAAAGGGAAGGGCGTCAGTCTGATTCCTGGCGAAGAAGGTGTCATGAGTCAGGTGATTGTGGGTGTTGCAGATCTGTCCAGTCACTTTATCTGTGGTGATCTGGTCAACCAGTTGCCTGCTGGAGACTATAAACTGCAGGGTGACGACAATCAGCTGAAACTGGCTGCTTTCAGCTGGGGGCTGGGCGCTTATCAGTTTGATCGTTATAAAAAAGCTGATGAAAAAGAGCGTCCAAGACTGATTCTGCCGAGTCAGGCCCAGGTTGAAGAAGCTGAAAAGTTCGTGAAAGCGGTTGCCGTTGTCCGTGATCTGGTGAACACCCCCGCTGGCGATATGATGCCGGAACATCTGGGTGAAACCGTTGAAAAACTGGCAGAAGAATTTGGTGCCAAAGTCAGTCAGATCGTAGGTGATGAACTGCTGACCCAGAATTACCCCACTATTCATGCCGTGGGTCGTGCCAGTACCCATGCTCCGCGCCTGATTGATATGGCATGGGGTGATGAGAAGCATCCATTAATTACTCTGGTTGGTAAGGGTGTCTGCTTCGACAGTGGTGGTCTGGACATGAAAGGTGCAGCGGGTATGCGCCTGATGAAAAAGGATATGGGCGGTGCAGCCCATGTGATCGGGTTGGCTCGTCTGATTATGGACTTCAACCTGCCTGTTCGTCTGAGAATGCTCATTCCAGCCGTTGAAAATGCGGTTGCCGGAAATGCTCTGCGTCCTGGTGACGTGGTTAAAACACGTCAGGGTCTGACTGTCGAGATTCACAACACTGATGCTGAAGGCCGTCTGGTACTGTGTGAAGCACTGACAGAAGCCAGTACAGAAAATCCTGAAATGATTGTCGATTTTGCCACTCTGACAGGAGCCTGCCGTGTTGCTCTGGGCACTGAAGTTGGTGGTTTTTACACCGGCGATACTGCTCTGGCGTGTGAACTGATGCAGGCTGGTGATAAAACAGACGATCCTGTCTGGCGCATGCCGTTACACAAGGGCTACAAGTACATGCTCAAGAGTGAAATCGCCGACATGACCAACTGCGCTAAAGAGCCGTACGGGGGCTCAATTACTGCTGCTCTTTATCTGCAGGAGTTTGTTGGCAAGAACATTCCCTGGGTTCACTTTGATATCATGGCCTGGAATATTCGCAATCAGCCAGGTCGCCCGGTAGGCGGAGAAGCCTTTGGTGTTCGTGCCGTGTTTGAAGTACTGCAGGACCGTTACGGCAAATAACGCTTTGCTGTCTGTAAAAGCCACTCCCTGATTTCAGGCAGTGGCTTTTTTATGAGCTTTTGTTTTCTGGCTGACTATTAAAATCGCGCGGCGCTTGCAGATACCTATTTCATAACGATGAAGAAGTTTATCTGAGGGGGAGCCATGTCAGGCGGCATTCAATTTGATTCTTCAATCCCCTCTGGTATTCCCGGTGGAGTCTCTAACCCGGATATTTCATAAACTGCCCCGAATCTCGCGCAGGCATTTGTCGCTCTAAGGGATTTTGCGAAGGAGTGCCGTACCGGGGAGTACGGTCGACTGAGTAAAACTCCCTTAGATCGGCAAAGGGCAAGTGAGAACGGGAGCATGTTTATGAAATATCCGGGCTAAGGCTCCGACGACCGAAGTGGGCAAAACCGGAAGTGGTCAGTCGGTCTCTACGCTTCAGGACGTTACTCCAAAGATTCCAAAATCAGCTAAACCGTCTGATTTCCCTTCAACGGATCTGTCTGCCCGGAAACTCTCTATTCCGAACAATCAGTCTTCATTACCTTCCATCCAACCGAAAGAGTCAAATACACCTGAGGAAGCACCACCTGTTGATGAAGTGCTTCAGGAGAAGGTTCCCCGATCGTTCAAGAAGAAGCTGGCCGATGCGGCCCGGAAACTCAAATCGAAAACCTATGGGGATCTAAAGCGATGGATATTGGGGCAGAAATTCAAGCCGATGCCTCAGGGTTTGATCGATCGAGTTTCCTATGACAGTAAAATGCAGGGCATGGCGACTGAGAGAAATCAGATGCTTGCCACCCTGAGTGAATTAAAAGGAGAGCTCAGAAGTCTGAAGGATGAACTCTCCAGCCATAAAAAAGATTCACCACGTTATCAGGAAATCAAAGCCCAGTTAAAAAGTATTCCCGAGGATCGGGAAAGGTTGAAGGAAGAAATCGTCGCACACAATAAAGAAATGATGGCGGATCTACCACGATTCGCTAAGGTTGAGCGCCAGGTAAAAGGGCTTTAAGAGTCTTTCACCTTGGCTACAACATTCGCGCCTTTACCATTCAGGGCGTAGCCATGGTGGGTGTCTGATGGGTCGGGTCATACTTTTTCAATCTGAAACACATCCAGTACATCGCCCCGTAAAGAGTCATTGAGCCCATTAACACCCCTGGCCAAGCCGCTTTCTCCCAGCAGGCGATGAGCAGGAACCCTCCCAGACTGCCTCCCAGATAATAGGCAACAAGATACAGAGCGGTAGCGGTAGCTTTGGCACGTGTCGCATGATGACTGACCCAGCCATAAGCAAGAGAGTGAACAAAAAAAGCCCCTGAACTGATCAGCAGCAGTCCGATTATGATCGCAGTTAATTCCTGAAAGCAGGCTATCCATACCCCCGTCATACTGATGAAAGTCCCGATCAATAGGCCCTGAGTGGTCGTGTGTTTCTTACGCCAGTGTCCACTGAGTCTGGAAGAAAGGGTGCCACTCAGGTAACAGAGAAAAATCAATGAGGTCCAACCCAGCGGAAGCGAGTAGGGTGGTGCAATCAGCCGAAGCCCCATCACAGTGTATAGATTGACGAACAGGGCAAAGTTCAGCCCTCCAATCAACACTGCCAGTAGCAGCTTAGGATTGTGGAGATGCTCGGCAATAATGCGAGTGCCTCCTTTAACACTGAATCCGGATTCTTTTTGAAAATGAGTTGCTTTGGGCAATAGCGCATAGACAATCAAAGCACACATCAGACTGAACAGAGCCATGGCGGCAACCGCTGTCTGCCAGTTCCAGTGTTCAGACACTAATCCCCCAAAGATCCGGCCGCTGATACCTCCCAGGGAGTTAGCACTGATATAAGTACCCACAGCCATCATAAGCGCATTTTGTGTGAACTCTTCTGCCATATAAGCCACTGCAACGGCAGCAAATCCTGCCAGGGCGACACCCAGCAGAGCTCTGGCAATAATCATAGAGGTCAGATTGTCTGAAAGGAGAATACCCAGCCCTGCCAGAGGTACCAGCGCCAGGCTGATCATCATAACAGGGTAGCGTCCCAGCTTTTCTGAAAGAATGGCCCAGGGCAGCAGCGTGAGTGCCAGTCCTGTTGTGCTTGCCGCCAGTAAACCATTGGCCTTGAGTACAGAAACCGAGAACTGAGTGGCCATGACCGGTATCAGGGGTTGAAACAGGTAAAGGTTGCAGAAAATCAGGAAAGATCCCAGAGCCAGGGCTAAAGTTGCTTTTCGATAAGAGGGGGTGGCGAGATCGATCATGTCTTTACGGCTGTTTGGTTAGAACGATCGTTAGAATAAGATGTTTGGAGTAATAAAAAAAATATATAATAAATATGGATACTATATATTTTGGATATGCATAGTGAATATTCGATACCTCCGCTATTTCATCAAAGTGGCCGAAACCCTGAACTTCACCCGGGCTGCTGAGCAACTGCATATCGCCCAGCCTGCTCTCAGTATTGCCATTAAAAAACTCGAGCAGGAGCTGGACATTACACTGTTCCACCGTCAGGAGCGGAAAGTCTCATTAACCTATGAAGGCCAGGTGTTGCTGGAGCATGCCCATTCAATCATGCAACAGATTGAGAGTGCCCGATTAGCCATGGATGAACTCAAGGGGTTGGAGAAAGGAGAGGTCAGGCTGGGAGTACCCAGTATGATGGGCTCTTACTTTTTTCCCGATATCCTGATGGCATTTAAAACCCGTTATCCCAGTATCAAGTTGAGAATGGTAGAAGCCGGAACCCAGTCCATCCGAAAGATGTTGGTGAAGGGAGAGCTGGATTTGGGGGTGGTGGTGAACAGAAATGTTCCGGATACTCTGGCGACAGAGCATCTTCTGGACTCAGAGATGGTCGCTGTAGTCAGTGAAGCCCACCGATTCAACAAACTGTCATCAGTCTCTTTCAAGCAATTTTTCAGTGAAGATCTGGTGATGTTCAGGGAAGGGTATTTCCATCGTGAGCTGGCCGACGAAATTTGTCAGAAGCATCAGTTGGAAGCAAAAACTGCGGTTGAAACCAATCTTTTGCCCATGATCCTGAAAATTGTTGAAAGCAATCATGCCATATCCCCCCTGCTTGAACTGGTCGCGCAAAGTGAGCACCAAATCAGATCTGTACCGTTTTCTGAACCGGTCAAGCTTGAAATTGTGATGGCCTGGCGTAAAAACGGCTATTTGTCTCTGGCTGACAGAACCTTTAAGGAGTTTGTGAAAGAGCGGTGTGCCAAGCCACTCTGATGAATTTCGGGTGATCCAAATTCACCGGCTTTGCGTACAAGTAGCCATCTTGGATCGAATCACCGGAAAAGGATGTCCGTATGATAAGAATACTTTATCGAGTGCCTGATCTGCCATGTGCCCAAAAACTTAACGAATTGGTTGAGTCTCAGGGTGTATCCCACAATCACATCCATATCGCTCACAAAGATCATCTGACGTTGCAGAAAAAATACCTCAATGATCTTTCTTTCCTGGAAGAATACGACACAGTTCATTCTGGTGAGCGAGGATTTCTGGTTGGTATTATATTAACAGTGCTGGCCGGACTTTCGGTCTATGAATTAATGGAAGGGCACCCGGTTGCCTCGATGATTACTTTGTTTGCATGCCTGGTAGTACTGGGATACTCCACCTGGCTGGGGGGCTTGATAGGCGCTTCCAGTGACAACTACAGGCTTCAACCCTTTCACGACCACCTGGATAAAGGTGGCAGTGTGGTGATGTTGGATGTAGCTCCTGACTCAGCCTCAACATTAATGCATACCGTTGCACAGCATATGCCTGAGGCTGTACCTGCTGGCAGGAGCCAGACGCTGGATAACCCTTTTAAGGGATCTTGGTTTCTCAGAAAACATTCGTGAGGCTAGGTTATGAACTTGAAAACGCTGACTGCAGTTGTTCGCCAGAAACCGGTTCACCTTGAGCTGATTTCAGCTGAAGGTGATATCTATCTCTGTCGGATAAACGACAAAGAGTGGCTTACTGATGGTGCAGAAGAAAAGCCCAAAATATTTCACAGCATCTTCGAAGCAAAGCACGCTCTGGGTAAGAACCTGTCCGATCAACTGGATATGGTGATGTCCACAACCTACGACGAAATGATCAGTTCAGGTGACACCTCTGACGGTAAAGCTATTCGTCATGGGCTTTCAAAAATTGATCAATAGCTTTGCACCAGCTGTTGCTTGATCGGTCGGGCAGCAGGTTCTGATCTCGTAAATCCAATCTGAATTCTACGACCGAGCGCCATTCCAGGGAACCAGGATCAGGGCCATGGCCCATGCCATCACCTGTCGGTACCCTGGATTCCACATACTCATACCAGCTCTCGGTGCACATCGACTTCGGTTCTTTTCCATTATGAGAAGAACAGCCAGCCAGCAAACAGCCAATGGATAAACCTGCCAGGAGATAGTTAGGTTTCATGGCCACTGCTCTCTATTTATTGCCATAGATTGAGGATCACTGTGAATAATAATCATGGAGATGACAGGTATGAAGACCAGGAAGTTCTCACTTTTCCAGTACAGATCGGCGGGAAGACGACAAAACCCTTTCAGCCACCAGGGTGCAAAATGCAGAACCAGCCCTGAGAAAATCAATAACTTTACCAACACTACTGCCTTGCTAAGTCTGGCATAAACCGCCATGAGCGAAGAAAAATATTTTGCGCCACCTTCCAGTATGAAAAATGGTCAGCAAAATATTTTTCACGGTAAAGTATGCCTTATTTTCGCAGGTTGGCCAGAAAGTCTGGTCACAGCATGAATGGTTATCTATGGATTGACCCTTGCAAACCGACCTGTGGAGTAATACCAGCCAAATATGAAGATGTTGTACCAGTTCCGAAGGCTGAAATCCTCAATATCATTAACAATCGTCAGAGGATGATAAAAGGCTCTGTCAGGGTTATGACTGAAGAAGCCAATACGGTTTTCGAAGGGTTCCTGAAAATAAAAGTCTACAGCACCGTTGATCACAGTCTGAGTAAGAAGTGTCTGTAAAACAAACCCGGTGTTTTTGCCTACAAACTGATTCAGCATCTCCTTTATTTTTCCGAAAAAGAAATGGTATGAGGTGTAACTGACGCCTGTCAGAGTGGCGTATTTTTGATCAAAATGTTTGGTCAGGGCTAACATCTCTTTTTCCCCGTTGCCAACGGCTATAGGAGCTGTTGCTCCCAGCGAGTTGGTTTGTCCACTCAGAGGTATCTTTAGAATCTCTCTCGCTTCCTGCATGAGGAATGCAAGAAAGTATTGCGCTTGTTCAAGCTCAACATCAAAGAGAGCAAACTTAATGTGTTCTGACAGGGTTTCCTTGGTGAGTTCCGAGGCCATGGAGTCTTCCGCTGAGAGCTTGGAAGAGCCTTCACCGAGATAGAGATAATGCTCCAGGCCTACGAATTGCTCAAAGCCCTTGATATGAGCGATGAATGCCTTGACAACAGCTTTCTTGATATGGGTATAACGGGCTCCAGAGATGGCCGAGATAACCCGGCCGGGCGTAATACCTTTCTGATAACCAATATAAGTAACTCATGTTACGCACTTCATCGTCTGAAGCTCCTGGAACGATGATTTCAGTGCCGAAAGATAAAGCTTTGCTCGCAGCTCAAAGTGGTTCAAATGAAGCTTATTAGCCAAAACCTCAAGGCGAAATGCAGAATATATCGACATAAACAGATGATTGCTCTGCGTCAGAACCGTATGACTCGGTGATTCTGCCATGGCGGCATTGGATTTGAGCGTTTTATGGAAGACTTCAACTTTCCACCTTTTT
>NZ_JBPCXO010000267.1:0-21274 GCF_051008435.1 Endozoicomonas sp.
AATTCCAGAAAGAACGGCCCAATTATTCGATGAATTCGATTAAATAGGTCAACTATTCTCACGAATCCATCGAATAATTCGACTCGTTCTACTGAAATTTATGCTCGAAAGCATAAGTCCGACAGACTCCTAGTATGACACTTCAAGTGAGTTACCCCCCAAAGTACGATCAGGGACTACTGACTAAAAACACTTGATTTGATAGCCCCTCTATACGGGAAAAACAACACTTCTTCTAAGATCCAGTACCGTCCTGTTTAACTTCATCCATACTAATTTGAATCAATCTAAGTACCTGATTGGTTGTTTCGCTCTATTTTGGTAAGTAGATTTTTTCATACTTCAAGGCACAACGAAGGGCACGTAGCCTAGCCTACGTAACCAGAGTTGGAACACAGAAGGATGGAAAAGCCACCGTCCAGAATATTCGAAAACAATCAGTTAGATACTTATAACAACCAGAGGTAAGGATATCTCGTCATGAAAGCAAGGATTGCTTGGTTACTGATTTTTCTTGGATTCATTCCCCTGACAGCTACGACTCAGGAAATGGAAAATGAAACGGCGCCCCGTCAGGTAACCGACCGAATCATCGTTAAATATCACCCCAAGCCGACTCAGGGCAATGCCATGGCATTCATCAAACAGGGCGTAAGCTATGGCTCATTTGGTGTTGCTGCCGGTAAAGACAAAGAAATTCTTGAGATTGGTAGTAGCCTGAACATTAATGATGTTCAAACGCTAGCAGATGGTCTGGAAGATGATCCTCAAATTGCCTTTGCCGAGCCTGATTTCATCATGCAAATCATGCGAGTTCCCAACGATTCACGCTACAACGAACAATGGCATTATTTTGAATCTACAGCGGGTAGCAACCTTCCAGCCGCCTGGGATATGACCACCGGTCACAATGTCGTTGTTGGAGTGATTGATACTGGTATCGTTTATCACAAGGATATTGATGGCAACGTAGTTTCAGGCCACGACTTTATATCTCACTCATGGATTGCCAATGATGGCGGGGGCCGTGATAGCAATGCCACCGATTCCGGCGATGCCATAACTTCTGCTGGCGCCTGTGGCTATGCTAACGGCAAGCCAGTGCCACCGTCACCGACTGAAAGCAGCTGGCATGGAACCCATGTCTCCGGCACCATTGCAGCAGAGTCTAATAACAGCACAGGCGTTGCAGGTGTTGCCTGGAACGCCAAGGTCATGCCTTTGCGTGCTTTGGGCCGATGTGGTGGCTATACCTCTGATATTATTGATGCCATGCGCTGGGCAGCAGGACTGGACGTTTACGGTATGACTCGTAATAGCAACCCGGTGAAGGTTATCAACATGAGTCTGGGAGGCTTTTCCTATGGGTGCCCCCAGAGTTATCAAAATGCCATCAATGAAGTGGTCAGTGCCGGGGTAACCGTTGTTGTTGCAGCTGGTAATGAAAACACCAACGCCGCTTATGCCACTCCGGCCAACTGTAAAAATGTCATCACTGTTGGTGCGGTTGATCGGGGTGGAGACCGCAGCTGGTATTCAAACTACGGAAGTCATGTGGATATTTCAGCTCCTGGTGGTGAAACACGCTATTACGGCAACGGCGTTCTTTCTACTGCCAATGCCGGAGCCACTTCCGCCACTCAGGATAATTACGAGTACTATCAGGGTACCAGCATGGCTACTCCTCATGTTGCCGGAGTAGCTGCTCTCATGTACTCGATCACCCCTGATATCACTCCCGCCAGAGTGGAAGAAATTATCAAACTCAACGCCCGGTCTTTCTCGGGGGGCACCTGTAATACCAGCCTTTGTGGTGCCGGCCTTCTCGATGCTGGTGCTGCTGTACTGGATGCCAGAGACGATTAAATAATGAAAAGCAGGTCTACCAATCAGAGACCTGCTCCCTTTATCGCTCAAAAGTCGCCTTTGTCTGTCAGCCAGACAGAATCCAGCATTTCCAATTCAAGCCTCTCTAAATCAGCTAGGTTTTAAAGAAGACCTTTTTGTTTTCTGAATCTTCAACTTAAGCAGTGTTGGAATTAATTCAAGATCCATGGAGCGGAACCTTGAAAACCAAATTTCTACCCACACTGCTGGCCACATGCATTTTCGCAAGCAGTCAAGCTATCGCAGCATCACAAGAAGAAGAGGATCTTTTTGATCTCAGCCTTGAAGAGCTGATATCCATGGAGATTCCTGACGTCACTTCTGTATCCCGCAAAAAGCAGCGTTTGATGGATTCCGCCGCCGCTATCTATGTCATTACCAATGATGACCTTCGTCGCACCGGAGTAACTTCAATTCCTGAAGCACTAAGAATGGTGCCAGGTATGCAGGTAGCAAAACTGAATGCCAACACCTGGTCCATCAGCACCCGGGGATTTAACTACATTTTCGCTAACAAACTGTTGGTACTGATTGATGGCAGAACCGTTTACTCGCCACTCTTTTCCGGGGTGAACTGGGATGTTCAGGACACCATGATGGAGGATATAGACCGGATCGAGGTGATTCGGGGGCCCGGTGCCGCTCTCTGGGGAGCCAATGCCGTCAACGGTGTCATCAACATCATTACCAAGAAAGCCGCTGACACCCAGGGCAACCTCCTTTCAGCAGGTGGTGGTACTGAGGAAAAAGCTTTTGGAGCCTTCCGTCACGGTGGTGAGTTTGGCGAAACAGGTTTCTACCGAGTTTATGTAAAAGCCTTTGAACGGGATGGTCAGGTTAATGCAGAGGGTAAAGATACTGCTGACGACTGGAAAATGCGCAGGGCTGGTTTTAAATCAGAATGGAAAGTTACCTCTGATTCAGAAATGACCGTTCAAGGTGACCTCTATGAGGGTACTACCCGCCCCTTACTTCGGTTATATGATAAAACCCAGCCACTTAATCAACAAATGGCTAATAGATTTATTGTTGAGGGACTCAGTCGAGATCAACGTGGTGGCAACCTTGGGGCATATTGGAAAAGAACCCTGAGTGATACTCACGATTACTCATTCAGAGCTATTTACGACAACTATCAGAACTTTGATTATCGGATTGCTGAAAAACGTGACACGGTTGATTTTGAATTCCAGCATTACTATCAGCTCGGGGGAAAACACGATCTGGTCTGGGGTCTAGGATACAGAGCCACATGGTACGAAGTAAAAAATACTTCCTATATGTATCTGCTTGAAGGCAAGGACTCCAAACAGACAGAATTGTTCAGTGCGTTCATCCAGGATGACATCACGCTCAACGATCAGTGGACTTTCACCCTGAGTTCACGTTTTGAGCACAATAGTTTCACCGGATATGAGGTTCAGCCTAATGCCCGGTTAACCTGGAAACCGACTGAAAACAGAACTTTCTGGGCTGCCATCTCTAAAGCTGTAAAAACTCCTTCAATCAGTGAAACTGCCTTGCAAACTGATGGCATAACTATTGCTCAAGAGGATTCAGGGACTTTTCTATTGCCCATTAGAGGGAACCCAGAGCTTGAGTCAGAAAAGCTCGCTGCTCTGGAAATTGGGTACCGTGAGCAATTTGGCCATAGTTTCCGTATTGATGTCACTGCGTTTTACAACCAGTATGAAGATATCATTGCCTATGTTGATATCAATCGGTGCCCCAACGGCAGCTCTACCTCACCATTTTATTCAATACAAAACACATGCTCCGCTACTGATCCAGGCGTTGGTTTCTTTGAAATACCGACTACTCTCATCAATGGACTTGATGTAAAAACTTATGGACTTGAAATCATCGCTGACTGGCAGATCAAGGACTGGTGGAAACTTCAGTTAACTTATAGCTGGCTTCAGGTCGATGCTTGGCCAAACAGGGAAAAAACGGGATTCCTAAGCTCCAATGAAACGATTGTTGAAGATCTAAGCGCTCCCCACACTGCAAATATCCGATCCACAATGAACCTACCTAACCAGTGGTCTCTGGATTTCTGGGTTCGTTATATGGATAACCTGAAGGATGCCCATATCGGAGCCAATACCTCACTGGATATACGAGTAGCGAAAAAGTTTGGCGACAACGTTGAGTTCTCAATTGTCGGACAAAACCTTTTCAGGGATCACCACAGGGAGTTCTACGAAACACTCAGTGGTATGGCTCCAACAGAAACCCAGGAATCATGGTACGCCCAGATTCGCTGGCAATTTTAATCGGATGAAGGAGGATAACTTCATGCCGATGCCAATGAATATGATCAAGTCGAACATCAGCTTGTTGTTGATAACTGCCAGCTTGTCAGGACTGTTCTTTACCGCTGCAGCAAAAGCTGGCACGCCGGAGGATAGGGTTAAGACGGCCATTGTCTATAAAATCACCAAATTCGTTACCTGGCCCAAGAAAAAGCAAAGCCTCACACTTTGTATTCTGGGTGAAGGCTCGATTAATGGTGAGCTGATTAAAATAAATCGAAAAAGTAGCATGGGCAGACGACTGTCTGTGACCCACAAAGATCTGAATGCTCCTGTGGATAAGCTGTGTGACATTCTTTACTTGCATAGCATTGACCAGGCTTCTTCTTCAAAAATAACCAGTAGCCTGAAAGGCAAACCTATTCTGACCATCAGTGACAGTCGTTCATTCGCTGAACAGGGTGGCTCAATTGGTTTGGCCAGGAAGGGGAAGAAGATCAATTTCACCATCAACAAATCAACGGTTGATGCATCAGGCCTGAACATCAGCTCTCAATTACAAAATCTGGCCAAGGTGATTGATTAAACAGTTATGAGCAGGAAGTGCAGCGAGTTCTGAACGTGAGAAAGCTGCGTTTTCAAAATAAACAGTAGTCACTTGTTTTCATCCCATCCGGGATGAAAACCCTTTTTGGTAGTGCAATAAATAATGGTTACTTTCAGGAATCTTCCTATCAAGCGTAAGCTTCGTTATGCCATGTTAATCACGGCGTATGCAGTTTTGCTGGTAACCTTATCCATTCAAAGTGTCAGCGACCTGATCAAATCCCGTGCCTCGCTGGTTGATCACATGGAAACCCTGGCAGAAGTAGTGGGATCCAATGCTCATGCCGCTCTGGTTTTTGAAGATGAGAACTCAGCAAAAAATCTGTTAACAGGTTTTAGCAGTGCACCCCATATTCAGTCCGCTTTCCTTTTGAATGCCGATGGTGAGGAAATTGCTGCTTATCACCGGTCCAACCATAGCCCCTGGGCTTTTTCATTGCAGGACTTCGAACGTCCGGTCACTATTTTCAGTAATACTCGTCTCCACCTATACCGTCCGATTGTCCTCGATCAACAATTGATTGGGGCTATCTATATTCAATGTGATTTGTCTCCACTGTATATAGAACTGACTCAAAATCTATTACTGGCACTGGTTGCCGCTCTGATCTCTGTCATTCTGGCTTCTATTCTTGCGTCAAAACTTCAAAGACTGTTAGGTAAGCCTATTACTGAACTGGCCAATACGATCTCCCAGATGACCAAAAACGAGCAGTACGATCATCAGGTACAAAAATTTGATAACGATGAGATTGGTCAACTGTACGATTGCTTCAATGAAATGCTGATGCAAATAAAAGAGCGGGATCAGAGACTCCAGCAACATCGTGAAAATCTGGAAGCCGCTGTTGCAGACAGAACCAGAGAGTTACACAGCGCCAACCGTGAACTTAAAGATAATATTTCAGAACTGAATGAAGCCAAAGAAGCTGCTCTGGAAGCGGCTAAAGCCAAAAGCGCTTTTCTTGCCAATATGAGTCACGAGATTCGCACGCCAATGAATGGGGTGCTGGGTATGCTGGAACTTTTAAAAGATACCCGCCTAGACCGAGTACAGCAGGATTTTCTAGAGACAGCTTACAGCTCTGCCGATGCTTTGCTGCAAATTATTAACGACATCCTCGATTTCTCCAAAATTGAGGCAGGCAAAATGGAAATTGAATCCATTGATATGAATCCTGCTGAAATTGCTGAAGATGTCTGCGCCCTTCTGGCAGGAAAAGCCAGAGAGAAAGGTCTGGAGCTAAGCTGTTATACCGATGTTGACCTGCCCAGCATAATGAAAGGCGACTCTGTACGACTGAGGCAGGTTCTTACCAACCTGGTGGGTAACGCTGTCAAGTTTACCGAAGAAGGCGAAGTGGTTGTCCGACTTAACATGCTGAAAGCCAGGGAGAATCAGGTCAAAGTTGAATTTTTAGTAGAAGATACTGGTATTGGCATTGCCCCCGATGTACTTCCAAACCTGTTTTCAGCCTTTACCCAGGCTGATGGCAGTACCACCCGCAAGTTTGGAGGCACAGGTCTCGGACTCACTATATCACGACAGCTGGTAGAGCTGATGGGGAGTGACGTAGAGGTATCCAGTGCACTGGATTTGGGCTCAACCTTCTCATTTGTACTGGATCTGGATGTCTCTGAATCCCAGGCTGTTAAACCTCGGAATATAAGCCACGCTCTGGAAGGCATTAAAGCATTGATCGTGGATGATAACGCGACCAATCGAGAAATTCTCAGACATTACCTGACCGCATGGGGCATTGATCACTCAGAAGCCAGTGGCGGCAAGGAAGCTCTGACTGCCTTGTATAAAGCCGCTGAGGAAGGAGCTCCCTACGAGCTGATTCTCCTCGATATGGATATGCCAGAGATGGACGGGCTCGCACTTTCAAGGGCTGTTGATAAACATCCAGAACTAGCCAAAGCCAGAAGAATCATGCTGAGTTCCTCTGGCTTCATTACCCGCGCAAAACAAAAAGAAGTCGGCATTTCTGCTTGCCTAAGCAAACCCTACCGTCAATCCCGGTTGCTGGATACCACCATGCAAGTCATGCATGAACATCACATCCAGCAAACAGAAATGGTTGAAGCTCATGTTGAAGAAAATGCTTTCAGCCATCATATTCGAATTCTTCTGGTTGAGGACAATATTGTTAACCAGAAAGTGGCTGTCAGCATGCTGAAAAAGATTGGATTGAACAGCCCTGACATTGCGGCAGATGGTAAGGAAGCGGTAACAATGAGTCAAAAGCAGGAATATGACCTGATACTCATGGATTGCCAAATGCCGGAAATGAGCGGCTATGAAGCCACCAGTTTAATACGCAAACGGGAAAGTACTCACAACCTTCCACGAATTCCAATTATTGCTATGACAGCTAATGCCATGCAGGGAGACAGGGAAAAATGTCTGGCATCCGGTATGGACGATTATCTAAGTAAACCTATTAAGGCTAACACCCTCAAGGACAAACTGGCTCAATGGTTAATCAATGATCTTGATGACAATACAGAGTCAGATACTGTTTCCGAAGCTACTTCAGATGAAGATTACCTGGATCAAGAAGAGCAGGATCCGGTTCTTGATATGGTGACTCTGAATACACTAAAAGAAATCATGGAAGAAGAGTTCGACAGTCTTGTAGATAGTTATCTTGAAGATGCTCCCTCACTCTTGAAAGATATCCAGAATGCTTCAAAAGAAGCTGACCTCCAAATTATGATTCGGGCGGCCCATACATTAAAATCCAGCAGTAATAACCTTGGAGCATCGCTGTTAGCCGGCATTTCACTGGAAGTTGAAAAACTGGGTAAAGACAATCAACTTTCAGAAGCGATCCGATTCATCCCTAAACTGGAAAATGCCTTGAAGAAAACGACCTTGGCACTTAAATCTCTCTAAGAGACTATAAATACCTTCCCCAAAAAGAAAAACCTCGCAGAGCGAGGTTAATTATTCTGGGCGACTCCCTGTGAGCGTCCTGCTCATTATTTTGCTTCCATGCCTCTACATTCCATGTAGATTAAAAGCCCATTAATTTAACTATAGACAATTGGTCAGGAATGCAAAGTTATCCGAGTTGAAGAATAGCAACACTTGTCTTGCAATAGACTTACAACTTGTTGCCTTCAATAAGAAAAAGCCTTTCAACACTCAAGTGAAGAAAGGCTTTCTTTATTAAAATATCGTTAAAATCATCTCATTCTCAAGAAAAAAAATAGTTATCAGAACTGATCAACCAATAAACCATAAAGCTCTTCAGTTCCAGAAGCCGCCGTGATTAATAAGCCTTCCATTTTAGGTAGTAAGCGCTTGTAGAAATATCGAGCTGTGATAATTTTCGCCTGATAAAAGCTCTCTCCCTCGGTACCTGCAGACAACTGAGTCTGCGCTTCTCTTGCCATCATGGCCCACATCCAGGCATAAGAGACATAGGAGAAAGCATGCAGATAATCAGTACAACTGGAGTTAACGGTATTCGGATCTGTTGCAGCCTGATTCTGGAGTTCATTGGTCAGAGACTCGAGTTTAGCCAAAGCAGTTTCCAATGGCGCAGCAAACTCATCGCCTTCTCCGTCAGCAATGAAACCTCTGACATTCTCAGCAAATTGTTTGAAGTAGGCGCCACCATTCATGACAATCTTGCGACCCAGTAAATCCAGAGCCTGAATACCATTGGTGCCTTCATAAATCTGAGCGATGCGTACATCTCTGACCAGCTGTTCCTGACCCCATTCACGTATGTAGCCATGACCTCCAAATACTTGCTGGCCAGCCACACAACTCTCTAACCCCATATCGGTGAGGAAGGCTTTGACGACTGGTGTTAAAAGCGCCACCTGATCAGCAGCCTGCTTTCTTTCAGTTTCATCCGGGCTGAACTTGGCAGTATCGAGCTGAGTCGCCACATAGGTTGAGAAAGCTCGCCCGCCTTCATTCAGAGCTTTCATATTCAACAGCATTCTTCGAACATCACCATGCACAAGAATCGGATCTGCTGCTTTATCCGGCTGTTGAGGACCTTTAGCCGCTCGACCCTGAATTCTATCCTGAGCATATTCCAGGGCTGACTGATAAGACATTTCACTGGTGCCCAACCCCTGAATACCCACAAAGAGTCGTTCGTAGTTCATCATGGTGAACATCGCGTTGAGACCCTTGTTTGCTTCTCCAACCAGATACCCTTTAGCACCATCAAAGTTCATAACACAGGTCGCTGAAGCCTTGATCCCCATCTTGTGCTCTAAAGAGCCACATTGGACCTCGTTTCTATTCGCCAAAGAACCATCTTCATTAACATGTACTTTTGGCACCAGAAACATGGAAATGCCCTTGGGTCCTGCAGGCGCATCAGGCAACTTGGCCAGAACCAGGTGAATGATATTTTCAGTCAGATCATGCTCACCGGCTGTAATGAAAATCTTGGTTCCCGTGATGTTATAGGAACCATCACCATTATCTTCTGCGCGAGTTCTGATAATGCCAAGATCGGTACCACTGTGTGACTCTGTCAGACACATGGCTCCAGTCCACTCTCCAGAATAAAGCCTGGGGAGATACAATGATTTCAATTCTTCAGAAGCATGGGCATCAATAGCTAGTGCCGCACCAGAAGTCAGACTGGGATAGAGAATAAATGCCAGGCTGGCACTGCTGAACATCTCATCAAACTGAGCACTGAGGGCTTTTGGCATCCCCATACCACCGTACTCAGGATTGCCACCAATCCCTGTCAGGCCGGCCTCTGAAAATAACTGGTAGGCTTGTTTATAACCTTTCGGCGTGGTGACACCTTCTTCGCTCCAGTGGCAACCTTCTTCATCACCCTCTCTATTCAGAGGGGCAACGGTTCTTGCAGCCAGTTTGGCTCCCTCCTCCAGGAATGCATCAGCTGTTTCACGATCAACCACTTCCTGAATAGCAGGCCACTGACCCCAACGTTTATCCGCATTGAAAACTTCGTACATTACAAAGCGCATATCACGGAGAGGTGCCTGATAATCTGCCATGGTGGACACTCCTGGAGTTATAGTGTTTTTAGTCAAGTGTTCTCTTATTTTACCTTAGAGAATAGGGGTCTAAAAGAAATGTTTTAAACTAACGTTTGAATTTTTAGCTACAAAAAAGCCACAGTAGTTACCTGTGGCTCCTGAAACCAGCTAAAAACGCTTTTCGTGAAACATTTCCGTCATCAGAAACGGTAATAGAAACCTGCTGTTAAAACGACTCCAGCCCAGGAGAGCTCAACACCAAAGCCTTTGTAATCGATGTCCAGAACAGCCTGAAGCAGAGGAAAGAAACGTGTGTCATACAAGGTCAGATATTTTGTGTAACCATACATAATACCTGCACGATAGCCTGCCTCTACATCAAATTCACCGTACTTCTGCTGAAACAGAGTACGCTGCCAGCCAGCTGACCATACCCGGTCACTGTGAGTATTAATAAAAGTTCCCCCAAAATAACCCTTGTAGGTGAAACCAATCAGCTCGTTATTATTTTCCTGATCATCGCCAGGATCCAGATGCAGCGTCCACATTCCCAGATAAATATGATCCCGGGATGGACGCCCCCAGATTTGATCGACCCATCCCGACTCCTGTTCAAAACTGTTGTAGGGAGAGAATGTGTCGAGATCTAAAGGAGCAGAAACTTCGTCCGAGCTTGTAGCAGATTCATCAACATCGGAATTCACCACGTCCTTATCGGTATCAGCGGCCAGCATGACACCGGCAGGCTCCAGCCATTGGGATTGTCTCGGGTGGCTCTGTAGTCCAAAGTTAATGTCGCTTTTCTCTGCGGCTTTCACGCTGCAGGGAATCAGAAGAATCAAAATCACCTGTAAGAAAGAATTAATGAATCGCCTGGAAAAGCCCGATAATGGGTTTATTAGTATTTTCTGTGTGCTCATCGCCTCGCCTAATACAGCTCCTGATGCGGCTGTTATATCTCCATGGTCTTTGAAAAAGGATTATTGACGTATTTTTTTATAGACCAGCGATGGAGGTTAGGCAAAAACAAATAGACGATAGACTCAAAAGAGTATCCGGAAAAAATCACCGGATTATGATTTTTTTCATGTTAACTTAAAGTAAGTACCCAGGAATGTTTCGAACTTTTTGACGAGTGGATTGCTTCATCCTTCAGGCACAGCAGTGGTAGCGTAGCCCTAGGAGCCTGTCGGACTTATGCTTTCGAGCATAAATTTCAGTAGAACGAATCGAATTATTCGATGGATTCGTGAGAATAGTTGACCTATTTAATCGAATTCATCGAATAATTGGGCCGTTCTTTCTGGAATTCAGGCCGAAATAGCCTTAAGTCCGACAGGCTCCTAGCTACGAAACCAAAGCTGTAACACAACAGGATGGGAAGAGCCGTCACTCATAACAATGCGAAAACAACCAGTTAGGTACTTTAATACGCATATTTCAAAGGAATGACTATGCGGTATCTGATTTCCCTGCTCAGCATTATGTTGAAAATTAAATGGCAACCCGACTGGATGCAGAACCAGTCGCCTGAGGCCAACCACTTTTATCGTCGTACCTTCACTGGCTCTTATCGAGCTAAAAAGAAGATTGTGAAAAATATCTGGATCGCAGCCGGACTTTTAATGCTCATCAATCCGGTTATACACATTGTGATGCTAATTGCCTTACCTGCCACACTGCTCAGCTTTGTCATACTGGATGAGACACCCTAGAAGCCTGCTTCGTACCCAAGGGATGATTTTTTACCACAAAAAAAGGGTTGCTCTAAGCAACCCTTTTTCTAAAGATGAGTCGGTGATTAAATGTCGCCGAAATCTTCCTCAGCCATATCCAGCAGATTTTCTGTGCCAGATAGCATGGCTGACTTATGAGCTAAAGTTCTTGGCAGAATACGTTCGTAGTAGAAACGTGCGGTCTGAATCTTGGCCTTGTAGAACCCTTCTTCAGTATTGCCTTCTGCCAGTTTTTCCTGGGCCAGGCGAGCCATGTCAGCCCACATGTAAGCCAAGGTCACATAACCAGAGTACATCAGGAAGTCGACGGCAGCCGCACCCACTTCATCAGGGTTTTCCATCGCCTTCAGACCCAGCTGCATGGTGAGATCGCCCCACTCCTTGTTCATGGCAGCCAGAGGCTCAACAAAGGCCTTCAGGTCTTCATTCTCGGCATGAGTCTGACAGAATTTGTGAATTTCCTTGGTGAAAGGCTTCATGGATTCACCACCGGTCTGGAAGATTTTTCTTCCCAGCAGATCCAAAGCCTGAATACCGGTCGTTCCTTCATACAACATTGAGATGCGGCAGTCACGAACGTTCTGTTCCATACCCCACTCACTGATGTAACCATGACCGCCATAACACTGAACGCCGTGGTTGGCAGATTCAAAGCCGGTTTCGGTCAGGAATGCCTTCAGGATAGGTGTCAGGAAACCCAGCTCTTTGTCAGCCTGCCCACTCACAGCTTCATCAGGACTATGCAACAGATCCGCTTTCTTGGCTGTGTAGTACATCAAAGCACGATTGCCTTCAGTAAAGGCTTTGATGGTCAGCAGCATACGGCGCACGTCAGGGTGCACAATGATTGGATCTGCCGGACCGTCAGGATTCTTGGCACCGCTCAGAGAGCGCATTTGCAAACGCTCACGGGCATAACGAAGAGCACCCTGATAGGCGATTTCACCGTGGGATAAACCCTGAATACCTGTACCCAGACGAGCGGTATTCATAAAGGTGAACATGCAGTTCAGACCACGATTTTCCGCTCCAATCAGGTAGCCGGTCGCTTCGTCAAAGTTCATGACGCAAGTCGCATTACCGTGAATACCCATTTTGTGCTCAATGGAACCGCAGCTTACACCATTGCTCTCACCGTGTTTTCCGGGCAAGTGCTTGGGCACAATAAACAGGGAGATACCTTTGGTACCTTCAGGAGCACCTGGCAGACGAGCCAGAACGATGTGGACAATATTGTCTGCCATGTCATGTTCACCGGCAGAAATAAAGATCTTGGTACCCGAAATCTTGTAAGAACCATCAGCAGCAGGCTCAGCCTTGGTGCGCAGCATACCGAGGTCAGAACCACAGTGAGGCTCAGTCAGACACATAGTACCGGTCCACTCACCGGATACCAGTTTGGTCAGATAGGTTTGCTTTTGTTCTTCAGTACCGTGGGCTTCCAGAGTGTTCATGGCACCGTGGCTGAGTCCTGGATACATACCCCAGGACCAGTTAGCTTCACCCATCAGTTCGCTGAGAACCAGACCCAGAGAGTAAGGCAGACCCTGACCACCGTATTCAGGGTCACTGGCCAGAGAAGCCCAACCACCTTCGACATACTGCATGTAGGCATCTTTAAAGCCATCAGGTGTTTTTACACCGTCCTCAGACCAGGTACAGCCTTGCTCATCGCCGACCTGATTCAGAGGAGCCAGAACCTGCTCGCAGAACTTGGCACCTTCTTCAAGGATGGCGTCAACCATATCAGGGGTAGCTTCTTCACCACCGGGGATACTAGCGTAATGCTCTTGGTATCCTAGGAGCTCGTCACGTACGAACCGGATATCGCGCAGGGGGGCCTTATATTCTGGCATAACGGTACCTCTGGGTTCTCTTATATTTATTCAATGAACTGGTTTTATTAAGAGTATAGTACCAGTTTCAAACAGTTGTTTGAAACTTACGTTCGCTTACAACAAATGTCAACTATTGTTCATGCTTTATCTTGCAAAAACGTGGTGCTTGCAAAGATACCTGATCAGTAGTTTTTTAGTGGAGTCTTCCTGGGGGTAAGTGGCTCACCGTCTCGCTCACTTTGTGCAGAATGTCGTTATCACTTTCGCTATCTGTTCGCAGCCATACTTCAGAAGCTTCTTTTCCCAAGGTTAGCTGACCCAGCTTAACCAGAAAACTTCTGGCACTGGATAATGTAAGGAGATGATTGGAAGCCAGTACATCGCCGCTTCTGAACTCTTCATAAGCTTTATCCACAGCCTCACGCAGACGGTTGAGATAGCTGTCAGAATCAGCAAACTCAGCCAGCAGACGCCCTGTATACTCCTCTGGATGATTAAGTATTTCAGCCTCAATACTGTTCAGAAAATCTTCCTGAGCATGACCTTCCCCCGTGTAAAAAGCTCTCTGATGCATGAGCTGTCGCACAGAGAAGATACCTTCCATGAACGCTTCTGTTTTCCCCTCTCTCAGGGAAGACAAGGCAGTATCAACCTGACCTTTGATCTGGGTATCTAATCGTGGCACAGCCCGACTGGCCCAGTTAGAGGGTTTTATAAGACCCAATCGGAACTTGAACTCCTCCATAGTCATTCTTTTAATTCTTCGCTGCCCTGAAGTACGCTTGAAAGGATTGCTCTTCAGGTTGTTCAGCTTTTTTTTCACGCTTTCAGGAACACTGACTTTAAAACGTCCTTTCCACCTGACTGACCTTGGCTGAGCCTTCTGGGGAGAGGTGTCAGAGGCAGGTTGATATGAAGGCGTCTCGTCGACTTTCCTGACCATAAGATTCAGTTCCAATATCCACTACTGTTTTTATCGGAAGAGAGCGACGAAACTGATATGAATCAGGAACCACAAGGGTTCCTGCACTTGAGATAAGAATCAGATATTCAGGGGAGAGAGATCAAGACTGGCGACAGCATCATTTTGCTGATCATCAGAGCACCAGGGAACAACACCGAGGCAGGGAGCATTAATTGTACGCTGCAGGGTTTCGACATTTTCCTGGAAACGGCTCATATTGGGATCGATTTGATTAGCCACCCAACCAGCCAACGTACAGCCACTTTGCAAAATAGACTCTACCGTCAGCAGAGCATGACTGATACACCCCAGCTTCATACCCACCACCAGAATCACCGGAAGATTCATTTCCTTAGCCAGATCGGCCAGCATCTCCCGATCATTCAGAGGTACTCGCCAACCACCAGCGCCTTCAATGAAGGAAAGATCATGGCGGGTCATCAAGGCTCCTCGACAAAAGCCTGTCAGGCGATCCACTGTGACTCGTCTGCCTTCTTCCTGAGCTGCAATATGGGGTGCAATAGGAGGTTCAAAAAGAACCGGATTGACTTGTGAATAGCCCATCTCAATATTCATGGCACTCATGAGGTTAAGAGCGTCATCATTTCTAGGACCGTCTGGAGTGTCATCTGATCCGGCAGCAACCGGCTTCAAAGCGAGGGTTTTCAACCCTTTCTCATTGGCAGCCTGAAGCATTGCACAGGTAACAAAGGTCTTCCCGGCATCGGTATCGGTGCCAGTGACAAAAAATGTTCTAGGCATGGGCAGGTTTTCTCAAAATCCCGTACAACACTTGATAGGACAGGGGTAAACCAGCATCCACCCGGAAAGGTTCATAGGCTTCCTGCAGCCTGGCCAACCGACCTCGGGTCATCAAACCGGGTTGCCGACTGTGAACGGTATTCACCCCCAGCGCTTTCAGTTCTCTGAGTAACTGAAACAGTTCAGGATAGTAGAGCGTCTCGGTCTGCTGCTTGAAAGATTGCTGCTTAAAGCTTGACTCCAGAACCCACTGTTTCTGTTTTTCAAACGTTTCAAACCCGTTGATGTGAACATTACTGTCCACCTGCTGCCAGGCATCTCCCAACTCTGTCATGGTGCCACTGGCCAGACTGGAGAAAACAAAGACACCACCGGGCCGGAGCACCCGATAAAGCTCATCCAGCACCGTTTCAAATGAGCACCATTGAATAGCCAGGCTGGAGAACACCAGATCAAAACTGTTTGATTTAAACGGCAGCGACTCAATATCTCCGGAACACCAGGACGCTGAGTCACACTGGGAACGAGCAAATTTAAGCATGCCCATAGCCAGATCCAGCCCGGTAACATGAGAATCAGGAAAGTGGCTGGAAAGCAGAGAAGTCTGGCTACCCGTTCCTGACCCAAGATCCAGTACATGTTCAGGACAGCTATCGGTAGGCAGTCCCATCATGGCTCTTGATGCAACACGACTCTGAAGCACTGCAGCTGAATCATAAGTGCTTGCTGCGCGACTGAAATTGGCAGCAACACGTTGCTTGTTGATTCGAGTTTCTATCGAATAATCAGCTACTTTCAGCTTCGGTTGCATAAGCGGTTAACCTGGTCAGCTACCTGTCTAATGGCACCTGAGCTCTGATCAAGAAAGAAACAATGACCGCCGTCCATCATCAGAACCTTGTGTCCCGGGTAGTCCTTCTCAATTCTGCTGCCGGTATCGGAGGGCACCAATGCATCATCCTTACCAAAGCAGTGAATAACAGGGCAGCGAATATCGGAGAGCTGGGAACGAACGTCACTGGCCCCCAATAATTGCAGCAACTGCAAAAGAATAGTTGATTCCAGGTCTGCATCCCGGCTAATTGCACTTTGCAGGGTTTTCAGCACTTCTTTACGATTAGTGTTTCCCATGCTGCAAAGCAGTGAGAACTGGTCAACCGTCGCGACTGAATCTTCCTGCATACCTGCATAAAAGCTCTCAAAAGTCTGAGGCAACATGGCTTCAGACCAATCCGAATTACGCACAAAACAGGGATTACACCCCAGGGTTACCAAACCCGCTACCTTATCCGGATTCTGGCTGGCATAAATGGACGCCAGAGTGCCTCCCAAAGACCAGCCCACCAGAATGACCGGTGTCTCCAGCAGATGCATGTCCAGATAGTTCATCAACTGCTTCCAGTCATACTTCTTGCCCCGTTCCCAGACCAGTCCAGGTAACTGCACGATAGATGCACGACCATCACCATCTAAAGCCTCAGCCAGAGGCTCCATAATAGTTGCAGGCATCGCCCAACCACTGACCAGAACAATGGGTAAACTCATGCTACTTCCTCCTGTAACGGGCGTACCGTTCTCTCCAGTGCATCCAGTAGCTGCTCTACATGTTTTTGTTCATGACCGGCACTGAAGGTAATACGTAACCTTGAAGTTCCTTTGGGAACCGTGGGGGGACGAATGGCCGTCACCAGGATACCCTGTGCTGCCAGAGCTTCACTCATGGCCACAGCGGTATCAGCAGACCCGACAATAACAGGCTGAATAGGAGAGTGCGAGTCCATGAGTTCCAATCCCATCCGCTTGCACTCTTTTCTGAAGAATTGAATCAGCTGATTCAGATGTTCTCTCCTCCAGCTTTCTTCTTTCAAAATTCTTAGACTGGTTCGGGTGGCTTCTGCTACGGCCGGAGGCATAGACGTTGTGTAGATGTAGGTGCGAGCAAACTGAATCAGTGTTTCAATCAAAGCTTCACTGCCCGCAACAAAAGCACCTGCCGTACCGAAAGCTTTGCCCAAAGTGCCTACCAGAACCGGCAAATCTTCCTGACCCAGGGAAAAATATTCAGCCGCACCACCGCCACTTTCACCCAGGGCGCCAAAACCATGAGCATCATCCACCATTAACCAAGCATCATGACGATGCGCCAACTCTGACAATTCTTTCAGAGGGGCTAAATCACCATCCATGCTAAAAACACCGTCAGTGACTATCAACTTGCGCCTTGCATCCGCCCTGTGCAATCGGGCTTCAAGGTTCGCCACATCATTATGAAGATAACGCTGGAACCGGGCACCCGATAACAACCCAGCATCCAGTAGAGAAGCATGGTTCAGACGATCCTGAAAAACAGCATCCTCTTTTCCTAACAGAGCACTGATGACACCAAGATTCGCCATATACCCATTGGAAAAAAGTAAAACCCGCTCTCGACCCGTAAATGCCGCCAGCTCTTCTTCCAGCTGGTGATGTGCACGACTATGGCCGATCACCAGGTGAGAAGCACCTCCACCCGTACCATATTCCGAAGTCGCTCTCACCATGGCAGCGCTGACTTCAGGATGATTCGCCAAACCAAGATAATCATTACTGCAGAAAGCCAAATAGGGCTTTCCATCCACCACCACTTCCGCTCCTTGAGGCACCTCAAGGGTTTTTCGTGCGCGATAGAGCCCCTGGGTCCGGCGAGCCTGAAGGTCCTTCTCAAGGTCGAAAGTCATCAGGAAGCCTTCTGACCCATAGCATCGAAGTATTGCTCATTGTTCAATAAAGAGTCTCGCTCTCGAAGTGGACAGATCTGTGCCAATTCCTGCTCATCCAGCTCAGTGGTGTCATCCATATTGATGCCCAGCTTGTTAAACAGCTGTCGGTCACTGCTCTCTTTTGGATTGGCAGTGGTCAGCAACTTGTCACCCAGGAAAATTGAATTGGCACCGGCCAGGAAAGCCAGAGCTTGAAGCTCATCACTCATATTTTCACGGCCTGCCGACAGACGAACACAGGAAGCAGGCATCATGATTTTGGCTACCGCAATGGTGCGAACAAAATCGATCCCGTCTACTTCCTCAACATCAGCCAGGGGCGTACCTTCTACTCGAACCAGCATGTTCACAGGCACACTTTCCGGATGCTTGGGCAAGTTAGCCAGCTGGATCAACATACCAGCACGGTCTCTTTCCGTTTCACCCAGACCTACGATGCCACCACTGCAAATATTCATGCCTGAATCACGAACATGGGCAAGAGTATTCAGACGGTCTGAGAAAGTTCGAGTGGTGATGATGCTACCGTAGAATTCCGGTGAGGTGTCCAGATTGTGGTTGTAATAATCAAGACCGGCCTGGGCCAACACTCCGGCCTGCTCTTCATTCAGCATGCCCAGGGTCATACAGGTTTCCAGCCCCATCTCCTTAACCCCTTTTACCATCTCCAGGATGTAAGGCATATCTTTCTCAGGAGGGTTTTTCCAGGCTGCGCCCATGCAGAAGCGCGTTGCCCCGGAAGCTTTTGCCCGACGGGCCTCTTCCAGAACCTTACGCACCTCCATTAATTTTTCTTTGTCCAGACCGGTGTTGTAGTGACCGCTCTGTGGGCAATATTTGCAGTCCTCCGGGCAGGCACCTGTCTTGATGGACAACAGTGTACTAACCTGCACCCGGTTAGGATCAAAGTGTTCTCTATGCGCCAGCTGAGCTTGAAAGATCAGATCATTGAACGGCATTTGGAACAGGGCTTCGACTTCGTCGAATGTCCAGTCATGGCGCAGTGCGCTGGAACCTGAGTCCTTGAGGCTTGAAACGTTAGTCATGTTTTTCACTGATGCGTCCCTGAAGGAGCTCTCTCTATTGTTGGTCAGCGGCTCAATTATTAAAAATCGAGATTAAAAACATGAACGATGATAATAAAATGAAATTATGCGTCAATTGTTAAAACGTAACAGAGTTTACAAATGGCTAAAATTTAGACAATTTATTTCTATTAGCTGTTTGTTGTGCAGAGCTGATACACCCATGAATCAGCCAGTTTGTAGACTGTGCATACATTCACTGCCTGTTGCAGAAAAACACTGCCAGTCCTGTGGTATCCCGGTTCTACCCAGTTCTTCAGAATTCTGCGCCCGCTGCCTTCAGAAAAAGCCGGTATTCGATAGCTGTTACTCTGCCTTCAATTACGAGTTTCCTATCGATCACCTTCTCAAACAAATCAAACATCACCAGCAACTGATCTACCTTTCTCCTCTAACTCACCAATTGAGCCGCACCCTGCTTCATCAATACGATGGCCGAGAGTGGCCTCAGGCAATCCTGCCTGTTCCACTTCACAACAAGCGTTTGCGAACCAGAGGCTTCGATCAAACGCTAATACTCTCGAGGCAACTGGTAAAAAACCTTCATGCCTATCAGAAAATGAAGTTGGAAACTCATCTGATCAGACGACAGAAACATACAGATCCACAACAGGGTCTGCAGGCGTCAAAACGAAAGAGTAATATTAAAAATGCATTCTCACTGACAGGCACACCCGATTATGAATATCTCGCCATAGTGGATGATGTGGTGACTACCGGTGAAACGGTCTCTGAAATCACCCGGCTCTTGAAAAAGCACGGAGTGAAGCGTGTGGATATATGGTGTCTGGCAAGAACACCTGACCATCACTAAACCGAGCCTTTCACCACCCTCCCGTTCACGTTAAGATGCGTATCTGACAATCTGTTAAAAAGTCCATTTTCAACAATAAATACAGAAGACCAGGCACGGAAGGGCTACCACATTGGATGTAAAGAAGTACTGCGATATTCGAAGCTTTGAGCCGGATGAGCAAACAGTAAAAGCTCTCAAAAAAATCGAAAGACAAACAAAGCTGTCCAACACACTAAAAACACTCGTCAGCACCGTTCCTCTCTATAAGATATTTGTAGAGCCCGCCCCGAAAGGAAAAACCACCTTTGATGCGTTGACTTATGACTGGCTTGCGTTTGAGCAGGCGCTTAAGTCTATCAATAAATATCATAGAAGAAGAATATGGGAGATAGCCTCAAGTGAATCCCTTTATTCGGACTCCCATAATCAAAAAAACAGACTATTTTGGGAGTGTATTCAGAATGCTACCAGGTAGAAAAACTGCTCTCTTTATCATTGCGATTGTGGTTCTGAGTTCAGCACAGGCTCAGGAATGTCGAACAGGCATACTGGATTTGCCGAGTTCACATTGGCTAAGGCAAGAAACGGTAGACACTCAAAAAAAACTCCTCTTATGGTTGAGCTATAGAAACACCTATTTCTGCGATCGAAACGTTATGGGAAATGACCTTTTAGATGCAATAGAAAAGGCTGCTGAAAACAACAGTAGAGAAGAGCTTGATCTAACTATCAATATAGCCCTGTCAATGGTTCCTACAGAAAAGAGAAAAAAGAAAATTGCATCACTGGTTGGAACTAGGAGGTTAAATAACCTTTTAGAAAACCATCCCGAATCATTTGATCCTGTAGCTACTGGAAAAGCCTGGGGACTGATTCCCAGCTTTCCGGAAGAGAACAGACCTCAAGAGCCAGAGTGAAACTTGGGATATACGATCCCATAATTATGCCAATATCAAGGTTTGGGAGTGTGTAAGCAATGCGACAAGGTAGGGCTGTTACCACAGTTTTCTTTCTATGGCTGGCTTCAGCCGTAGCAAATGCTGAAGAATGCCAAACAGGTATATTAAATATTTCTGAATCTCATTGGCTAAGACAGAAGACTCCTGACGTAATAAAGCAAGTAGTCTTATGGCTTCATAAAAGAAATTCTTATATTTGTTATAGAGATGAACTCGCACATGACTTCTTATCAGCAGCAGAAAATACTGCACAAAGTGGAGATAAACAGGAGCTTCAAAGAATTACTGACAACCTTATGTCAATTATCCCCACCAAAGATGAAAAGGCACAAATAGCTTCACAGGTGGGCGAAAAAAGACTGAACGAACTGGTAAAGAACCACCCTGAATCATTTGATCCTGTAGCTACTGGAAAAGCCTGGGGACTGATTCCCAGCTTTCCGGAAGAAGACAAACCCAAGGAGTCAGAAAACTAATGGGTTTCGATATCATAGAAGAAGAATATGGGAGCAGGGCGTAAGCTCCAGACAGACTGACGTATCAGTATTTTTGTGCCATACCTTGTTGCCATAGCAGAGGTATTTTAAATGGCTGAATACGTCACCTTATGCGAAAGGCTTCATAACCTTTCTGAC
>NZ_JBPCXO010000268.1:0-1621 GCF_051008435.1 Endozoicomonas sp.
AGCCTGCTGCTGTGATGTTGATTGTACCTCGCTAGGCTTGGCACAAGAGTCACAGTAGTAGACTGGTTCCGCAGTCCACAAGAATCTTCCTTCGTCAAACGCTAAAAACTGCAGAATCGAGTATCAGGATCCGCATCCTCCCATTTACGCGCCATTCAGCTGGTCTATGGACACCTGTCGTTTCTGGGCCAGAGAAAGTGGAAAGATGGTGTCGTTTGTTGGCAAGAATGACTTTATCGACATCACTATTGATGAGTACATGAAAGAAGCAGAAACAGTCGGTCGCAAGGTAGCTAGAAGTGACGTACTGGCTCTGGGTGGCCACCTGGTCATGGGGCGAAATGAAGCCGAAGCGAAAAAGCACAAGCAAACCTTCGAGAATCTGTTCAATACGGCTTATAACGTGCACTCCTTACAAAGTGCCAATGGGTCGTCTCTGGGAAGGCACCATCAATCAGGTCATTGATCATGTGGGTAGTCTGAAGGAAACCTACGGGGTGGATGAGTTTGTTTTCTGGCACCACGTGGGTTACTACCCTCAGGAAGAAGAGCTGGCCATGCTGGAAGCCTTCGCCGAAGTCATCAAGGCAGTGAAGTAACAGGAGGCATTATGTCGGATGTTCAGGAAATTGAAGATCTGGTGGAAGAGTACTTCCGGTCACTTTATGAAGGTGATGTGGAAACGATCCAGAAGATCTACCGCCCAGAGTGCTTGCTGCAGTGGACCACCGATGAGGGGGTCAAACATATGGCCATGGCGGAATACCTGGAAGTAGTCAGCAACCGTGCTGCTCCCAGAGATGCCGGCTACGGTCCCTATGGGCAGATTTTGAGTATTGATTTGTCTGGTTCTGAAGTCGCGGTGGTTAAAGTAGCCAGCGCCGTTCAGCCAAGATACTTTGAGGATTATCTGACTCTGGTCAAAGATTGTGAGCAATGGAAAATTGCTGCAAAAGTCTATCGGGTCGTTAGAGAAGATACTGTTAAAACTTAACCCGTATTAGCAGGAAGTTATGGGCTACTGACTCTTGTTCAAGGGAGGAGGTGGTCCATAATTATCTTTTGTACGCCTAATAAATAATGTCTCTTGAGATGGAAGCGGTGTTTGGACAACCTGTCAGTATCATCGCTGTTTCCAATTTTTTTCCGAGAAGCTTTATCACCTCTTCCACACCTTTTGAGCCGCTTGCTGCAAGACCATAAAGGTAAGGGCGACCAATTAATACCGCGTTGGCTCCCAATGCCAGTGCTTTTAAAATATCAGTTCCCCGTCGAATACCTCCATCCAGCAAAATAGTTGCTTCAGGGACAGCAGAACGTATTTCTGGCAACACCTGAATGGTCGACAGGCCCGAATCCAGATTACGGCCACCATGGTTGGAAATAATGATACCCGCTGCCCCATGATTCATTGCACTCAGGGCATCTGCAGCGGTCATGATGCCTTTTCCCAGCACCGGTAATTGAGTTTCTTTGCAAAGCCAGGCCAGGTCAATGTATAGGAATTTCAAAGCACAGGTAGAACACCTTTCGTCGTATAGTTTTGCCGGATTTTCCTGAGAAGCAGTCAGGCTGTTTTCCCTGATTCTAAAAAACATCAGTTTTACAGGTAATGCACCTA
>NZ_JBPCXO010000269.1:0-1075 GCF_051008435.1 Endozoicomonas sp.
CCGGTTTGAGACAGTTTTTATGATTATTTGAGGCGAATAGCGAGCTATTCAACGAAAAGAATCATAGAAAATGGCCAAATCCGGCTTTTTCGCAGTAGGTCAGTGGTAAGTCCGACAGGCTCCTAGAATTCAACGTCCCCTCAGAGCAACGAAGGGTCATCAAGTGTCAGCTGTTATTTCGAGAGCCGTTTTTGTAACGGTTCTGTTGTTGAGTTTGCCCATCATTGCCCAGGGCCCCCAGCAGAGCAGAAATCAAGCTGCTCACAGTCACAGTGAAGTGACCATTACAGACCAGCTGACAAACATATACACCTTTCATATTGAGAGATTGCCTTCGTTGTGGGGGAGCCCTGTTCTGGTGGCATCGGGAACAACAACGCTGGAGAGAGCGGAGGGTCATACAGTCAATAATGAAGAACAATATGTCAGAATTGCTCTGCAGCACAAATTGGAACTTATGAAGTCTGATTCAGCTTCCGAACTGCCTCGAGGCTTTCAGTTGCTGGTCAACCAGGGGAGAGAAGAGTACACGACCTATTACTGGGCTCCTAGTGGCGAAGTGACTGTATCGGCCAGCTATGTGCATAAGTCAGAAAGAAAGAATGTTCATGAGCCCGTTACGCTCAGTAATACCTATCTTCCTTTCTGGCTCTGGATTGGTAAACAGTCAGAAGCTTTCATGGTGAGTCAGCTTCAGCAGCCGCACTTTCTTTTCGACTTTTATACTCAGCATCGCACCAGGGTCAGGTTGACCAGTTACAGGCGCTGTACTTTGCCCCAACAACTTCAGATAGAAGAGGCTGATCACTATGCCTGTCACATACTCCGACCGGATTATGGGTGGTTATACAGAGTATTTGGCATGATTTGGGTGTCAGTTGCTTCTGACCAGTCAGCCCCCATCGACTGAAAACAACTTTTCAGTGTGTTCAGTGCATTATCAAAATCGGCTCTTCAGGGGTATCTGTGGGTAGGAATGAACAATTTCGAGGATAAAAGGGCATCGACAGCTGACTTTTGATAGTTTTTGTTGAAGGACAAAAAAACAACAAAAGCCGCCGCCGATGCTCATAAA
>NZ_JBPCXO010000270.1:0-19639 GCF_051008435.1 Endozoicomonas sp.
GGCAACATGCCATGGAGTTTCAATGCCAAGTATTTTGGAGTAGAGTTCTTTATCACGCATGTTGGCATCCTTGCCTTGAAGTGTTCAATATAGATTAAATCACCCACTAAGATTAGGGAAGAGCCAAAATCTGTTCAAAGCATAATCGTGGCGACTACTTTATTGCCTATGAAAAAGAGGGTGTAATAACTTATCAGTTTTTTATGGTGAAACGTGCAAGGCGTGAGCAGTACATCAATCATCTCAAAAATGATCTGGAGTGTACGCTTGGAACAAGGCCCAGTGAATTGCCTGAGAATAAAGGCTGGTAGTACATCTTAAGGCCAGTAATCCTCTATCAAAGGATTACTGGTACATCGTCAGAATACCAAGGCTTAATCTAAGTCTCAGTTACCCCATTGCCACTGCTGATTGCTGCCGCCGTGGTACTGCCACTGGCCAACCTGTGCGCCCTTCCAGTCGCCATAGGCGTCTACAGCAATAGAGCCATTGTGTCGATTTCTCAGGGAGTTACCCACCCAGTCAAAGCGCATATTATTGTTATCGAGGCATTCCCAGACAACGATTTCGCCGTTACTGAATGTCTGACCACGATTATCCAGGCATGTGCCCAGCTTGCTTCTTAAAAAGCCATTGGCAGAGTCATAAGACCATTTCTGGGCATCGGAGCCATTGCACTCCCAGAGTCTTACATTGGTTCCGTTGTCACGGTTACCGCCTTCAACATCCAGGCAGAGGTTGCTGCGTTGATCCCTCAGTTCACGAAAGCCTGTCAGCAGAGGGTAGACTTTTTGACCGGGAGTCTGCCAGACACCTTCCTGACCCTGATCGTGATAGTTCAGCCAGACATTGAACATGCTGCCTTTAACGGCTTTCAGTTTTTCATTTTCCTGACTGTTGGTAGGAACAGAGAAACGATAGTTGCCCAGCTCAGCACAGGACTGACTGCCTTGATTCCAGGCCCCGGTTCTGAAGCTCAGGGCCCATTCACCGGTATCATTGCTCTGGCAGGCAAAATAATAGTTTGCGGAACAACTCTGGTCATCCCAGCGTCCAGACAGTGTGCTCACAGCACAGTGTTGGCTGCCATTATGATTGTTCGGCTCATTCCTGGCCCAACTCCATACCGCAGCATCAACCCTGCTGCCCGGAGTCATATCATCCAGGTTGACAATGTTAACGCCCTTGGCAAAGGATTCGGCCACTTCATGGGCTTCGATACGGTCCACTCCGCCGCCGCTTGTGAAAAGATCAACAATTTTGGCAATGGTGGTGCCGTCTTCCCAGATTCGAGAAACCTTACCGAGGCTATTGAAAGCCATATTGGCCAGCTCGCCATCATTGGCGCAGCCTTTGTCTTTCCAGAGTATGACCTGTTTGCCAGCCTCCAGAACCTGGGATTTGGTCAAGGTGTCTCCAATAGCCTTACAACCACCACTGTGGAAAATCTTGCCTCCCAGCTTGCCGTTTAGCTGTTGCCTGAGAACGGAATGTTTTCCATTAGTGTGATCTTCGATGTAGAGAATGATGACTTCGTTCGGATTGCTATCAAGCCATTGTCGTACTTCCTGAAGGCCGTCGGTTAAACGTCTGTCTTTAAGGCTGCAGCCAATATCCAGATCACCCAGTTCCTTGCCGATGCCGGAATGGCAAAGTAACAGATCTGTTCCCCACTTCCAGGGAGCACCATGCGTATGGGCCGTCCAGTGAGCATCCAGCTCGATAAACCGGGCTCCCATTCTCAACTGGTCGTAGATGGAGAACTTCTGCTGTGGATCGTGATACCGCAGGGCGTTTCTGTACACTTCTGAGTTGTAAGTGTTGTGAGTACCCAGAATATTGTTATTGATGATGGGTGAGTGATTATCCAGTTGTCGCTGCATAGCCAGCGCCTGGCTGGTCCAGCTTTTTTCAAAGTCGCTGATGGTGTCGGCCTGTGCAGAAACAGCAAGCCCCCCAATAACTACAGACTGCAGCAGTCTGTTCAGGTGCTTTTTTATTGTCATAATAATTATTGTTCTTCTTCTTCTTCTTCTTCTTCTTATTATTACATCATCACTGATGTCAGGTTTTATTGTTATATTTGCTGCTTAATTACCCGCTCAAAGTGCCATTGAATGACCGGGTGATTATTCAGCCATAGAGCAATCATGAATAGAGTTGATTAAAAAGTAAACGGTCGTTTGAAATCATTATGAGTGAACAGAATAATTTATACAGTCAAAGCAGTGTATTTACGCAGTCAGGGCCTTACCGCCCTTTGCTGAGCACCCTTCCAGATGATATTGCCAGTATTTGCCAATTTACTCAGAATCTGCTGATTCATGCCTATTGGCTCGATAAGTACGGTTGTAGTGAGAGTGAGTTCAGTAAATGGGAGGAGATGCAGGTCAGGTATGCAGCTGACATTCTGGCTTTAGCCTCCTCGAAAAGTACAACGTCTCTAAAGGAGCGGCGCGAGCCAAAAGAGAGAGTGGTCAGCATTTGTCGGGACTTCTCACTGATCGTTTGCACAGTTCTCAGAGCCAAAGGGTTTGCTGCTCGTATAAGATGTGGATTTGCCACTTATCTGACGCCTGAAAACTTTGAAGACCACTGGATTTGTGAGTATTGGAATTCAGACGAAAGTCGTTGGGTCATGGTCGATGCACAATTAGATGAATTGCATTGTGACGTTCTGAATATTGATTTTGATCCTTACGATGTGCCGGATTCAAAATTTCTATACGCCGGAACTGGATGGTTGTTGTGCCGGGCTGGAAAAGAAGAACCAACAAAGTTCGGTATTCACGGTTTTAATGACTTGCCCTTCATCAAAGGTAATCTTATTCGTGATCTGTTCGCATTATCCAGAATTGAAATGCTGGCTTGGGATACGGGGTGGGGAATATTAAATGAATATCTTGCGCCAATAACCGGTGAAGGCGAGTTTGAATTGCTGGATCAATTGGCTTGTTATAGTAAAGACTCGGACGTAGACAATGCAGAAAAGGTTGTGAAATCAAACCAATATATCGCACTGCCTGACAACTGGAAATGGAATCAATCCCCCACTCTTAGTGAGCTGTTTAGTCATTTTAATGAGAGTGTGGTTGGCGCCTGATTCATGCATTCAATCCACGAATTCAATTTATAGATATGAACAGACTCTGAAAAAGAGATCGTATTTCGTCCTGTGCGTATATTGAGAAAAGCAGTGGCTTTTTAAACTCAGGTCTCTTTTTAAGGCAGCCATTCTTTATTAATAAAACTGCCGTCGCACACTGAGGATGTTGTATATGATCAAGAAAGCCCTGTTATTGGCCTCTACTTCTTTAATGGTGGCCTGCGCCTATAATTCTGCTCCTGTAGTGGGTCCGCACGATAAAACAGAAGCGGAATATCAGCAGGATGTAGCAAAGTGCCATGAATACGCTGCCAAGGTGGATAAAGGCGAAGCGGCTAAAACCGGTGCAATTAATGCCGGTATTCTGGGGGCAGTGACGGGGGCAGCCGTAGGTCTGGTTGAAGGTGATGGCATTGATGGCGCCGTGGTGGGCGGAGCGGTCGTTGGTGGCGTAGCAGGAGCCAGTGCCGGTGCTGCAGGCGGAGCCATGAAGTCCACAGAAGATCAGGCTTATGTCCTGCGCCGCTGCCTGGCGGGTAAAGGTTATGATGTACTTGATCTTCGTCCCTAAAGCGCAAGTTTCGGGTCGCAACGGGAGCTTGTCTCGCTCATACTTTTATTCTGAAATAGATAATCCGGTTGGGGTCAGGAGTGTGTGAGTGAGTAAAGAATATTCAGAGGAACACCGGCAGTATCAACAGATCAGCAGGGCGATTGCCTATCTATCCAGCCATTGGACTGAGCAGCCCGGGTTAGCTGATGTGGCCAGTCATGTGGGATTGAGTGAGTTTCATCTGCAGCGTGTTTTTTCTGAATGGGCGGGCATCAGTCCTAAACAGTTTTTGCAGTTTCTGACCCGGGAGTATGCCAAACAACAACTCAGGAGTAACAGTGTATTAGATACTGCACTGGCTTCGGGCTTGAGTGGCACTGGCAGGTTGCATGATCTGATGCTGAATTGGGAAAGCATGAGTCCCGGTGAGTACAAAGCCAAAGGAAAAGGTATTGAAATAGTTTACGGTATTCATGATTCTCCATTTGGCTTCTGTCTGGTTGCTCAGACGACCAGAGGTATCTGCAAACTGTCGTTCTTTGATCATGAAGACGAACAGCAAGTTGTTGAGCAGGAGCTGCTTAAAGAATGGCCCAATGCACTTATCCACAGGAATGACCAGAATACAGCACCGGTAGTTCAGCAAATATTTAGCAGAAACTACCATCAACAACCTCTTCATCTGATCCTGAAAGGGACGCCTTTTCAGTTGAAAGTCTGGGAAGCTCTGTTAGCCATACCTCAGGGGCAGCTCTGTTCTTATCAACAAATAGCAGATAAAGCCGGCAAGCCCTCAGCCGTAAGAGCTGTAGCTTCAGCCGTGGCCCGGAATAACATCGGTTTTTTAATCCCCTGCCACAGAGTGATCAGAGGAACGGGAGAAATGAATCAGTATCGATGGGGAGCAGAGCGAAAGCAGGCTCTGATCGTGCATGAAGCTAATACGAACAGGGAGTAGTCAGGCCACTGGAAAGTAGCCTGACAGTTGTTAGCGGTTAATATACGTCTGGGCAATACTCTCGCCTAACTCACTGAGCAAACGGGCTGATCCGCCCAGTGTCAGTTCAACCTGTTTACTCCAGAGTGCATAACGAAACAGAGGATAATCCCGGTCGACGCCAATTCCTCCATGGAGGTGCTGACTGGCCTGGCTGATTCTGTGAGTCACATCGCCGCACCAGATCTTGGCAATTTTTACTGAATCGTCTGCAGGTTTTTCCTGATCCAGCAATGAAATTGCTTCAGCGGTTGCCAGCCTTAAGCACTCAACGTCGATATAGGCGTCTGCTGCCCTGTGAGCCACGGCCTGGAAAGTGGCAATCTTGACATCAAACTGTTCTCTCTCAGCCGTGTATCCAGCCGTCAGCCTGACCATTTTGTCTGTCATTCCGACACTGAAAGCGCAAAGCGCAGCTTGAGTTCTTTGCAGCGCATAAGTCATGGCCGTTTCTGCATCAGGGCCAATGGCCATAATATCTGTATCGTTGACCAAAACATTGGTCAGCGTCATCTGGCTTTGAGCCTCTCCACTGGTACTTTGCTGGTCTGCTAATTCAACTCCTTCACTGTCAGACGATAGCCAAAGGGCGACTAGACCTTCACTGGATTGCGCGCTGATGAGTATCTTTTCAGCTTGGGCACCATAAGGCACACAGTGCTTGACCCCGTTAAGCTGCCAGCCTCCAGTGACTCTTTCGGCGGTGGTGGAAGGCGTCAAAGGATCATCATTCAGTGGTTCTGCAAAAGCCGTAGAAATTAGACAATCGCCTGAAGCTACACGTGCAAGGATGGCTTGTTGTTGTTCAGTGCCGAATCTCTGCAAAGGCAAAGCTGCGCTGACGAGTACGGGAATCAGGGGAATGGGAGCCATGGTTCGACCGGCTTCTTCCAACACCAGACAAAGCGTTTCAAAACCAAAGCCCAGCCCTCCCTGGGTGGGTTCGATAGAGACGCCCAAAATGCCGGTTTCACCCAGATCTGACCAGAGTTTGGTGTCATAACGACTCGTATCATCAAACTGTCGAAGGTGCTCGTTATCGGTCTGATCAGTAAAGATCTGGATGGCCAGTTTCTGAACATCCTGCTGCTCGGTAGATAATTTAAAGTCCATACTATTTCTCCTATCGAGCCCTGGGCATCCACAAACCGGCAGCTGAGATAATATCCCGCTGAACTTCATTACAGCCGCCGCCAAAGGTCAGAATACTGCCGACCCGGTAGCGGTGCTCCAGTCGTCCCTGTAACAAAGAGCCGGGACTGTCTCCGCCAATCGTGGCATCCTGCCCCAGAACCTCCATCAATAGGCGATAGACTTCAACGAAGTATTCGGTGCCGTAAACTTTGGCGACCGAAGCCTGTTCCATACCCAGTCGATTTTCTTCAATGGCCCAGGCCTGTTTCCAGTTCATCACTCTCAACACTTCCAGGCCCATTTTGACCTTGGCCAGATTGGTTTGTACCCAGGGTTTGTTGATGATGGGCTGACCATCCCTGCCTTGGGTTTCTGTTGCCCAGGTGGCGACATCTTCAAAAAGAATCTGGATAGGACCATGGTTGACCAGACTGAGGCGCTCACGGTTCAGTTGGCCGGTAATCAGTCGCCAGCCTTTATTGACTTCACCTATCTGAAATTTATCTTCCAGTTGCAGGTCTTCAAAGTAGGTGGCGTTGGTGCGTACACCAAGAGTCCAGATAGGTGTGTGAGAAAAGCCGGGGTTGTCTTTGGGCACCAGAAACATAGACAGTCCCTTGTGCTTTTTAGTGGCGTTGGCATCGGTGCGAGCTGCCAGCCAGACATAATCAGAAAAGTTGGCCAGACTGGTCCAGATTTTCTGACCGTTGATCAGCCATCCGTTGTCGTTTTTATCGGCCCGGGTTTTCAGTGAAGCCAGATCGGTTCCGGCACCTGGTTCAGAGTAGCCGATGGCAATAACGACTTCGCCTTGCAGAATACCTTTTACAACGGTTTCCCTGATTTCATCACTGCCGTATTCGGCGAGGATAGGGCCAATAGCTTCTGTGGTAAGAAAAGGATAAGGGAAGCCTGAACGCATGACTTCTTCGGTGAAGATGTACTGTTCAATGGCGGTTGCTTCACGGCCTCCGTATTCTTTGGGCCATGACAGGGCGATCCAGCCATCCTGACCCATTTTTCTGAGGCCTTTGCGATACTCGGGGCCACCTCCTTCATAGTATTCAGGGTCTTTCATTTCATCGATCATGGCAGGGGTCATGATCGACTTCATATACTCTCTGATCTCAAGCTGCAGAGCCTGCTGCTCAGGAGTCAGGGTAATGTCCATAGCACTGCTCTCTTTCTTATTCTTTTTAATGGTCCGAAGTAGTCTCTATCGGACAAGCGTTATCAATATCGGGCTTGGGGCTTCTGAGGTCAAGAAAAATTAAGGCATGTGACTTTGAATGATTGAGAGTTGTTCTATCAGTGGAGAGAGTGGCAGACGATCTTTCCTGTTTGTGGAATGGCATGAAACTACAATGGGTAACAGCTCCGTTCTGGCAATTTGGCAGTGAACATCAGTCTCTGATTCAAGCTGTGGATAAAGGTATTCGCACAGTTCAAAATCCGGATCATCCTGTTTGCACTCTTCTATCCATTTATCAAAATTGGCACCGGTTTCTCCGGTAAGCGATTGTAGAGCCAGCAGCCCCCAGGAATAGACTTCTGTTAATTCATCAAAAGGCGCAGTCTCGACTTCGGGGGCAAAGTAGGTCGGTCTTTTATTCCAGGGGTGGCAGCGACCCTGTTCAACGGCTAATCCACCATCAATGAGTTTGATTGTCAGATGGCTGGTCAGCATGACATTGGTGGCTTTCAAGTCTCTGATTAGATAGCCCCGCTGAAAGATAAATAGCAGAGCCCTGGCTGCATCCGTTAATGCCTGGAGTCGTTGTGAAAAGTTAAGGCATTCTTTACCAGGAATTTTAGAAACAAAAGGTGGGTATTGATGGGGGAGTATCTCCATAACAATAAACTGGTGATGGTCAATAGTGGCTCCAATAACCTGTACTATCAATTCTGATTGGCAAATAATCAGAAAAGTCAGCTCTATTCTGAGACACTCTTTGGCCCTGCCTTTTCGTTTTTTATAGTCTTCTTGTGTTTCGCATGAACTTTTTTCGATTTGCGCGCTTTTTGCGGCTACCCGATATTGTTTCTCCGGTTTACCTTCTGCATTTTTAACCACTAATATGGCCCTGTATACGGTGCCGTAGGCACCTCTGCCAATTGCTTCCCTTTCTGTCAGCTCGACATTGTTTAACATGGTGGCCATAAAAGACGGTGATGTTTCGCAGACTGCCATAGTTTCCTGAGGTACTTCGTCGTCTTGATTAGACTGACGTTTCTCTGCATTGTTCATGCTTAAAGGATCAGAGGGGGGCTCAGGAGATTGGGTGGAAAGGATACTCATCAGCAAGAAATCTATGACCAGGGTCAGGCCGAAATCCTTTGTATCGGAGAAATCTTGCCCCCAGTGGTGACTGGAATGAAGGCTGTTATTTTGAGTCAGAAGGTCAATGTAAGTGGTTGAAGTGAGTTCGCAGGAATCACCGTCACATTCATCACTGAAAAAATCTATATTTGGCTGATTCTCTTTGGCGTCGCCAGAGCAGTGGTCATACCAGCGCTTGATAGCAGCTTTTATCCATCTTACTGATGAAAATAGTCTGCAACCCACCAGACTTCCTGCCATTGCTTCATCTTATTGTCTGATGGTTCAGAGGGGTCGGACTGAATTCCCGGGACAATATGGACAAACACTTCGTGATCTATTTCTGTCGTGGATTTCCATTCAGGCGAACTATTCGCCAGAAAAGATGAAATAAGCGCTATGGGTACAGTTATGGAGTCAACGCTGGCCAGTAATGGGGGGCAGAGAAATAGAAGACAGGTCAGAAGTACCTGATGAAACCCAGAAGGGTATTTGCCACTGACTTTGAAACAAACCCTGCTCATGACCAAAACAATCTGTTTGACCCCCGACCATCAAGAATTATTTCGTAATGCTAATTCAAGATAGTTCATTAAATGAGGTCTGTAATGAACAGGGTATAAAGCGCTGCTATTGAACTGATTCAGCCGAAAAGACTTCTGTTGGGTTAACCAGCTGGTCCTGAGATTCTATCAGCATTAACTCAGAACTTTGATGTTGATGAGTTAACTTGAAGACGGCATACATGGCGGCAGCAACATGTTCTAGGCAGGCTTTCAATGGATTGGTCATCAGGTACTTGGCCAGGAACAGGGCTGAAGTGGCATCACCACAACCACTCATCGTGTTTTTAAATTGCAGCAATGGCGTTTTAATCAACCAGGCTTCGGTTTCTGTGACAGCCATCATTTCAATCGTATCGTGATCTGAATCCGGATAAATCAGACTGGTGACCAATATCACTTTAGGGCCTTTAGCCAGCAATGAGCGAGCAGAAGCAAGAGCCTGCTCAGAACTCTGGACAGGCTGCCCGCTCAGTATCTCCAATTCAAAATGATTGGGCGTCAGAATGTCTGCTTTGGCGAGCAGACGATCCCGGAAATATTCTGGAATCTGATGGTTAACATAAAGACCCGTGTCTCTGTCTCCCATAACCGGGTCACAGCAGTACAGTGCCTCTGAATTTTCATTTTTTACTTTATCCACCGTCTGCAGAATAACGTCCGCAACCGCAGGGTCTCCCATGTAGCCAGACAGTACGGCATTACACCGGGACAAAACGTTGAGTTGCTCAATACCTTCAATCACGTCCGTCAGGGTTTCTGGCTGAAACACCGGACCTTTCCAGGTGTCATAGCCCGTATGATTAGAGAACATGACGGTGTTAACAGGCCAGACGTTGCATCCCATTCGCTGAAGGGGAAAAACGGCCGACGAGTTTCCTGCGTGTCCGTATGCAACATGAGATTGAATGGAAAGAATGTTCATAGAATGGAGGTACTACTCAAGCCAGGGCCAAAGTGTCTAATCCTACAAAATAAACAGGGCACCCTAAAGGTGCCCGGAAGAATGAGTTGCTCATTCAAAGTTGGAAAAAGGGTTGCAGCAGTCTGGGGACCAGCCCGTTAAACCTTAAAGGTGCATCAGTGGCAATCAGGCAAATACAGCCTTCATGAGTATCTGCCACAGGTTGGTGTTGAACGTCCGGGTCCAGGTCAGCCACATCTCCAGCACAGAATCGACCCAGCTCATCGGAGTAGGAGCCTTTCAAAACCATGGTGAGTTCAGAGCCGGTATGTCCGTGAGAGGGCATGCAGGTTCCCGGTGCAATTTTCAACAGCCTCAGTTTGCTTCCGGAGGCTGGCAAGATGAACTGCTTCAGGCCCGGGGCCATGCTTTTCCAGTGCAGGTCGTCCAGGTAATAACCCAGCAGGGGTCTGAGTGGTGCTGGAACATCAGCATCATCCGGTAGGGTCTTTTCTTCACAACTTTCCGCTGGCGCCTGCTCAGTATTATCAAGTAATGCCAGAATGTCGCCTTTTGCACTGGAGGACATAGCAGCGGGTTCCAGTTCTTCCAGCAGACTGATGCCGATTTGTTCGGCTTCGTGAACGTGTCGGTTGCAGTGATTGCAGACGCTCAGGTGAGCCGCAACCACAGTAGCAATAGCATCTGGCAGGCTACCTGCGGAGTAACTCATCAGGGTGCTGAGGTCAGGGTGATGTGTTGTCATTTTACCTCTCCCATCTGATTACGAAGTTTCGTGAAAGCCAGTCTTAGGCCCGATTTCACACTGCCCAGTGGCATATCCATGTCTTCAGAGATTTCACGATGACTTTTTCCTTCGTAATACACCTTATAAACTAACTGGGCCTGTTGTTGAGGCAGGTCATTTATAGCGGACTTGATCTTCTCAGAATCAAATTCAGTCATAGGCGGTACAAAACTGCTTTCCGGATAGTTGTCCAGTGGTGACAACAGGTCCGCTTTTTCTTTTCTCAATCGATCTATCCACAGGTTACGGGCTATTCGGAAAATCCAGGTCGATGCTGTGGATTTCTCAGGGTCGTAACTTTTGCAGTGTCTCCAGACCGACAGCATGGTTTCCTGAACCAGCTCTTCTGCCATCTCCCCGTGAGCGCCTTTAGTCATCAAGTGTCTTTTCAATCTGGGAGCAAAAAAGTCATACAGGAGCGCAAACGTCTGTTTGTCCCGGTAGCGACCCAGATTCACTAACGATTGCTTTAGTTTGTCTGGCGTTTCCGTATTGCTGTTTTCAGAATCCATTGTGCTTTTATTCATAGCTGGACTTATCATCAGAATATCGCGTGTCTAGCCTATTTGTCTCTGTTTACGTAGATAAGAGGTTATTGGATCACCGAGAAACCTGGGAGCCTGTCGGACTTAAGACCATTTCGGCCTGAATTCCAGAAAAAGCTGGCTCGCTTTACTGACTCTTCAATAGAAAGCATGCTCGAAAGCAAAAGTCCGACAGGTTTCTGGTGATCCAAATTAACCGTTAAAGCGTAGAGATTAGTGAAGCTTACGTTTGCAGGTCGCTCTATGACAGTTAAAGGACTCAACATTGCTGTAATTGGATCAGGCATCAGCGGGCTGTCAAGCGCCTGGCTACTGTCGAAACAGCATAATGTTACCGTGTTTGAGAAAGATGACCGTTTTGGTGGTCACAGTAATACGGTGACAGTAAAGGATGGCGATCACTCTATTCCAGTCGACACCGGTTTTATTGTTTTCAACAATAAAACTTACCCTAATCTGACCGCCTTCTTTGATCATCTGGATGTTCCGGTCATCAATACTGATATGTCTTTTGCTGTTTCACTGAATCAGGGGTGTACTGAATATTCCGGAACCGACCTTAATGGACTTTTTGCTCAGCGCTTAAATGCCGTGAAGCCCGGATTCCTGAGAATGCTGTTGGATGTCTTCCGGTTTTATCAAGCCAGTTCGGACTTGATGAAACAGCTGAACCCTTCTGTCACTCTCAGGGAACTGCTCGCAGGGAGAGGATACAGTCAACGCTTTATTGATGACCATCTGGTTCCGATGGGGGCGGCTATCTGGTCTACACCTTCTGATCGAATGCTGGATTATCCGGCCCTGGCTTTTATGCGATTTTGTCAGAATCATGGGTTACTCCAGCTGACAGATCGACCTCAGTGGCAAACAGTGAACGGGGGCAGCAGAGAATACGTTCGCCGTATTCTGGCTGACATGGATGGCCTGGCCGTCAAGAACCGTTGTGTACGTAAAGTGAAGCGCTATGCGGATCGGGTTGTTATTACTGACCTGCAGGGAGACGTTCATGAGTTTGATCATGTGGTGATGGCCTGTCATGCAGATACTTCTCTGGCTATGCTGAGTGAGCCCAGTGAGTTGGAACAGTTACTGCTGGGTTCCTTCAGTTTTCAGCGAAACCGGGCCATTCTGCACAGTGATGAACGACTCATGCCTTCAAGAAAAAGAGCCTGGGCCAGCTGGAACTATTTTGGTACACAATCCAATGAAGGCCCTTCCATCACTTACTGGATGAATCGTCTTCAGCACCTTGAAGGGCTGCCTCTGTTTGTCACTCTGAATCCTTCCATAGAACCTGAACAGATTCATGGGTGCTATCTGTACGATCACCCCGTCTTTGATCGAAACGCCCTTGAAGCTCAGTCAAGACTCTGGGAATTGCAGGGTCGCAATCGTACATGGTTCTGCGGAGCCTGGTTTGGTTATGGCTTTCATGAAGACGGCCTTCAGTCGGGTCTGGCCGTTGCTGAAGCACTGGGTGGAAAACGCAGACCCTGGTCTGTAGAAAACCAGAATGACCGGCTGGTCTGGCCTGAACATGGTATCGGCAAAAGACCGGTGACTTCTGGCATGGACAGCGAAATGCAAAGTGTCCACGAAATTTAATCCATCCATGGCTTTGAGCAATGTCATCAGCACCAGGAGGCGGTTATGAAGTCAGCGGTTTATTGGGGGCAGTTAATGCATAACCGCATTCAACCCCGCAAGCATCGTTTCTCTTACAGGGTAGCTTCATGGTTTATTGATCTGGATGAGCTGAATCAACTGAATAGCCATCTCAAACTGTTTTCTGTTGATCGATTCAATCTGCTTTCCTTTCACCAGAAGGATTTTGCTGACGGTTCCGGACAGTGTCTCAAAACTCAGGCGATTGAACTTTTGTCAGCGCATGATGTAGCTCCGCCAGAGCGTATTTGCATGCTCTGTTATCCGAGAGTGCTTGGTTATGCTTTTAATCCTCTGACGGTTTACTACTGCCTTGATGCGGAGGAAAAACTGTCTGCCCTGATTTATGAAGTAACCAACACACTTGGAGAGCGACACAGTTACGTTATCCCCATCGAAAAAGGTGTAGGGGCGCAAAATTCAGTTCACCAGTCCGTAAAAAAGCAGCTTCATGTTTCACCTTTCTTTGAGACCGACTGTCATTACGGTTTCAGGGTTCAGATGCCGGGTAACCATCTGAAACTGGGCATTAATCTGCACAACGATGATGGCAAGTTGTTTGCTGCAGTCCTTAAAGGAAAACGACAGATACTGAGTGATCTGAATATTCTCAGGCAGCTATTTGTTCTGCCAATGCAGGCATTCAAGGTCATTCTGGCAATTCATTGGGAAGCGCTTCGACTGTTCATTAAAGGTGTTCAAGTGATTCGTCACATTCCGAAAGATCGTTTTTTCAGTTGGAGTCGTGGTTTGACTCATGGCTGGTCAGGCCAGGTGGGTAGTAATGACCCCAAAACAGCTATGAACAAACAAAAAAAATACGAGAAGCAGGGGGCATAAATGTTGGAAATTTCAGGGAAAACCCTGTCGCAGAATGGGTTTGCTGCAGATCAGAGCGCCACTAAAGTGTCCAGAGCTTTGAAATGGCTGGTGGGGCGGCTGGAAAAAGCTTCACTGAGCCTGATTGAGTTGCAACAGGAAGGTTGCCTCATAAAGGTTGGAGAGTCAGAACGGGACGTTCCGATTCCCAGAGTCAGGATTAATCGTCCTTGGGGTTTGCTCAGGTCAGCAAACCGGGGGGTTATCGGACTGGCTGAATCTTATATGAAAGGTGATTGGGACACTCCAGATCTTCAGGCGGTTGTGGACTGGGGAATATCCAATGAGATGCGCATTGAAAAACAGTTTTCTACCCACTGGTTAACTCGAAAACTGAACCGGCTGAATCATTTATTGAACAACAATAGTCGTTCAGGAAGTCGTCGCAATATTGCGGCCCACTACGATCTTGGGAACGATTTCTATCAGTTGTGGCTGGATCCTTCCATGACTTATTCCAGTGCCGTATTCAGCAATCATGATGAAACTCTGGAGCAGGCTCAGGCCAATAAATATCAGCTGGTGATGAATTGGCTGGACGCCAGGCCCGAACATTCCGTGCTGGAAATAGGCTGTGGCTGGGGTGGTTTTGCCCGGTCATTACATCAACAGGGTGGCCAGAGTTACTCAGGTGTCACCCTGTCCAGAGAGCAGTTGCAATTTGCCAGTGATTCTCTTCAGGAGGAAACCGGTTTTAATTTTCATTTGAAGGATTACCGGGATATCCAGGGACAGCACGACCGTATTGTCTCGATAGAAATGTTGGAAGCAGTGGGGGAAAGCCACTGGCCCATCTATTTTAAGAAAGTGTTTGATTCACTAAAGCCAGGTGGTATCGCGGTCATTCAGGTCATCACTATTGATGAAGAGCGATTTAAACGTTATCGCGCAGAAACCGACTTTATCCAGCGTTACATTTTCCCGGGTGGCATGCTTCCGACGGATCAGATTATCAATGACCAATGTCGCAATGCGGGTCTGGATATTGAGAACTCATATTCTTTCGGACGTGACTACGGCAAAACCCTGTCAATCTGGGCGGATGCATTCAAGCAGGGCTGGTCTGAGATAGAGACTCTGGGGTTTGACGAACATTTCAAGCGCATGTGGCTATTCTACCTGGCTTACTGTGAAGCCGGTTTTAAGCAGGACAGCATTGACGTGCGACTCTATCAGATCAGGAAACCGGGTTTATGACATGGGCAAGGAGGTCCTATTTATGCGCAAAGCAATACAGCAACAACATTGGCTATGGGTCTTTTTCTTTAAAGTGAAAAATATTTTTCTTTGCCCTTTTTCCTGTTCAAGGAAGGCGAAAAATATTTTTCTGAGCTCATGGCTGTTTACTTTTTCTTTGCAGGGATGTGCAACTATGAAACTGCAGGATAAATACACCCAGGATCTGCCGGTTTTAACCATTGAGCAATACTTTCAGGGGATCACCTACGCAAGAGGTGAGTTTGTTGATCGTTTTGGAAAATTACGCAATCGCTTTGAAGTAGTGATGCGTGGGCGAGTAGAGGGCGATGTACTGATACTGGATGAAGATTTTATCTATGAGGACGGTTCTACTTCTAATCGGCTCTGGAGAATCAAGATACTGCCCGATGGACGCTACGAAGGTGAAGCGGGAGATGTGATTGGTATGGCCACCGGTAGAAGTCAGGGGAATACCTTTAACTGGACTTATCAAATGGATTTGCCCATCAAGGGGATCAACTGGCGGGTGAAGTTTGATGACTGGTTGTTTTTGCAGAAGAACGGCCAGATTCTGAATATAGCCGATGTCAGCAAATGGGGATTTACCCTGGGCACCCTGACGTTCTATTTCAGCAAGGAGCATTCATTGATCAGTGAGTCTTCTTTAAAGAAACTGCAACTCATGGATGCAGAACCTGCCCATACTTCAGAGAAATAAAACGATGAAAACGACTCCATCTCTGAAAAGCAAAGTGATCTGGATTACCGGAGCCAGCCAGGGTATTGGCCGCCAGCTAGCTTTAACGATGGCTCGTCAGGGGGGAACTGTGATTGCCACAGCCAGAAGCTTTGGCAATCTGGACCGGCTTCAGAATGAAGCTTTGGACCTGGAAGGTATAATCATTCCGCTACCGGCGGACGTGACCGATCAGGATGCTGTGATTCGTGCCGCTGATGTCATTATGAATCGTTTTGGCAGAGTGGATATAGCGGTGTTGAATGCCGGCACGTTCATCAAGACAGCCGGGGTGGATTTCAGATCCACACACATGCGCAAACACTTCGAATTGAATGTTATGGGCGTCTGTCATTGTCTTGATGCATTGATTCCGGTGATGGTGAAGCAGCAGTCGGGGATCATTGCCATCAATGCATCCCTGGCAGGTTACAGGGGGTTACCTGCTGCTGCCGCATACGGTGCCAGCAAGGCAGCCCTGATTAATATGGCTGAGTCGCTCTATACCGATCTGAAACCGGAAGGTGTGGACATCAAAGTGATTAACCCGGGGTTTGTCAAAACGCCCCTGACAGATAAAAACAAGTTTGAAATGCCTTTTCTGATGGAGGTTGAATCAGCAGTTGAGGCTATTCTATCGGGCTTAAACCGCCGTCATTTTGAAATCAGGTTTCCTACGGTTTTTGGCATGATCATGGGATTGCTGAGGGTATTACCCTACCGAGTGTATTTCAGTGTAATCCGTCGCTTGAATCAGTGAAGGGCTTCAGAGTCTGTGCCAGAATGGTCTCATCGGAACGCTACTTCGGAGACCGACGATGGGCGACAGCTTTTCCCTTGCAAAGATCCGAACACTTCAATTGCAGGATGGGCGGAATCTTGAATATTACTGCAGCAGGTCAACGGGTCCCGCTGTATTTTTTCATCATGGTGTAGCCAGTGATTTGAGCACCGTCAGGTTGCTGGAACCTGCTATTCACAAGCTGGGTGGCCGGATGATCGCCTACAGTCGTCCAGGGTACGCAGGCAGTACCCGTCAGCCAGGGCGCTCCATTCAGTCTTCTTTAGACGATGTCACCGCTATTCTTGAAGACCTTAATCTTGATTGTTTTCTCGCTGTGGGCTGGTCAGCAGGCGGCCCTCATGCTCTGGCTATGGCGGCGGCTTTACCCGGTCGTTGTCATGGCGTGGCAACCATTGCCAGTGTTGGGATGCCCGATGAGCACTTCAGGAAAGGCATGAGTGAATTCACCATGATGGTTTTGACACTGGCGGAGCAGGGAGGGTCTGTGCTTGAACAATGGATCGTTGAAAACAGGGAAATGCTGTTGTGTGAATCCAGTCAGGCATTGATCACTTCTCTGGATATGCTGCTGGCTGATTCTGATCGAACAGCCATGAATGATGGCCTGGCCAATATACTGTTTGAGTCTTTTCAACGGGCAATGATTACGGAGAAGGGCTGGGTGGATGATAATCTTGCCCTGGTCAGAAACTGGGCATTTTCGCCGGAAACCATTGGTTGTTCAGTGACAGTCTGGTGTGGAGCTGAAGATAAAGTGATGCCGCCTTCTCACAGTCGGGGGCTGGCAAAGGTAATAACAGCGGCAGAAATGAGAATGCTCAAGGGAGAAGGGCATTATTCCATTCTCTGGAATAACCGTGTGGCAATAGCCTGCGATTTGATGAACAAGTTTTGAGCCGGAGGCTTAGCCTCCGGCTTTTTTATTAGTAGTGGGCAACAATCTGGCTCTGTTGTTTGGCAATCGTACTGGCTACATGCATGATGTTGGCAGGAGCACGATTTTTAGTCAGCTCGTTAGCCATGTATTTCATGTAAGGATCCATGTGTCCGAAGATTTTCTTGTAACCGGGGCACAGGTGGTTCTGTAATGTGCCATCGTCGTTTTGATGGATGCGTTGTTTCGGGCAACCACCGTTGCAGGCATGGCGGAATTCACAGCTTTCACATTTTGCGCCGACGTTGGCTTTGTCCTGACCAAACCTTTTCTGGAATTTCTGGGTCACGGTTTTATGGATTTTTCCATCCATAACATTACCCAGGCGATACTCAGGGTAAACATAATGGTCACAGCTGTAGATATCGCCATTACGCTCAATGATCATGGCGTCGCCACATTCTTTGCGATAAACACAGACGTTGGGTTCTTCACCGTGCCAGGCTGCCAGTGCGTTATCAAACAGCTGAACAAACACTTTGCCCACATCCTTACGAACCCACTGGTCAAAGACAGCGACCATGAAATCACCGTACTTGCTACCATCTACGGAGAAAGGCGTCAGTTGCTTCTCGGTTTTTGACTTTGGGAAGATTAATTGCGGCTGGGCTCTCTCAACTTCCATTTGTTCAACCACTGGGATGAACTGCATAAACTCGGAGCCAATGCTTTTCAGGAAGTTGTAAACCTCAACCGGATGCTCAACATTAATGTTGTTGATCACGGTCAGGGTGTTGAACTTTACGCCATGCTTTTTCATGGTCTCAATGCCGCGCATGACTTTCTTGAAAGAAGGCTTGTCTCCTTTCAGAGGACGGTAATGGTCGTGCAGTTCTTCGGGGCCATCAATAGACAGTCCGACCAGAAAGTTGTGCTTTTTCAGGAATTCGCACCAAGAGTCGTCCAGAAGGACACCGTTGGTTTGCAGGCAATTAACGATCTCTTTAGAGCCGGCGAACTCTTTCTGGTACTCAACGGCCCGCTCAAAAAAGTCCAGACCCGCCAGTGTTGGCTCACCGCCCTGCCAGGCAAACTCAACAATGGGTGAGTCCTGACCGGCAATGTAATGCTTAACGTAACTTTTCAGAACTTCGTCACTCATATGAGTGATCTTTTCCTTACCCCGGTCATCCGCCTTTTTGTTGAAGAAGCGCTCTTTCTCCAGGTAAAAACAGTAATCGCAATCCAGATTACATTGATAACTGGTCGGTTTGGCCATCAGGTGGAAAGGCTTTTTCATACTACAGCTGCCTTGGGTGAAAAGTTGTTTTTGTTGTAGGTTATGGCTATGTCATCAGGACTGTCGGTCTACGAGCCGCTTGCCAGAAGATATGCCGCTCATGACCTTGGTGCATGAGTCAGATATTTATAAGTCAGGCAGCTTAAAGTGTTTGCGGTAAATATCAATAGGATGAGATTTTTATACAGCTGTTTTAGGTAGAAGTACTTAATCTAGAGCATGTTTAATTTTTTCAGGTAGGCCTCTGCCTGATGAGTAATGGCGGCTTGATCACCAGCGGATTGTTTGTCCCAGTTCTTGTAAATCATGCCGATTCTGGGGTTCTTGCTCAGTTGCTCTCTGTGCTGAACCATAAAGTGCCAGTAAAGGCTGTTGAATGGACAGGCTTGCTCTCCGGTTTTTTTCTTCACATTGTAATGGCAGCTTTTGCAGTAGTCGCTCATCTTGTTGATGTAGTTACCACTGGCTGCATAGGGTTTTGAAGCCAGTAACCCGCCATCAGCAAACTGACTCATGCCACGAGTGTTTGGTAACTCAACCCATTCGATAGCGTCGACATAAACACCCAGATACCACTCGTCGACCTGGTCGGGATCGATTCCGGCCAGTAAACAGAAAGTGCCTGTGATCATGAGTCTCTGGATATGGTGGGCATAGGAGTAATCTAAAGACTGGGCTATGGCCTCCTGTAAACAGTTCATGCGGGTTTCGCCAGTCCAGAAAAAATCGGGCAGTGATCGTTTGGCCTTTAAGTGGTTTAGTGAGGAATACTCGGGCATGTTGACCCAGTAAATTCCCCTGACATATTCACGCCAGCCCAGAATTTGCCTGATAAAACCTTCAGTCTGGGCAATGGATATGGAGTCCGGGTCTGCCTGCCAGGCTTTAACCGCTGCCTGAATAACCTGCAGAGGCGTCAGTATTTTACTGTTCAGGGCAAAGGACAGTCGGGAGTGATAGAGGCTCCATTTTTTATCAGTCTGGCAGGTCATTGCATCTTGAAACTGTCCAAACCTGGGCAACCCGTACTGGCAGAAATAGCGCAGTTGTTTGAGTGACTGCTGGCGAGTGACAGGCCAGATGAGGTCTGGAGTAGCTTTGCCAAAGCTCTGGATTTTATGCCTGCCTAGGAGCCTGTCGGACTTACCACTGACCTACTGCGAAAAAGCCGGATTTGGCCATTTTCTATGATTCTTTTCGTTGAATAGCTCGCTATTCGCCTCAAATAATCATAAAAACTGTCTCAAACC
>NZ_JBPCXO010000271.1:0-2525 GCF_051008435.1 Endozoicomonas sp.
GACACGTTACAGCTCGACCTTAAACCCTACACAAGAGTGGCGTAAGACATACTCCGGTATGCAGCCGTGTTGACGGTGTAGATAAACCCAGAGAATCACTGATTGTCGCAGGTTTTTAGTAGCGGAACTTGAAGCCCAAAGCTGTATTTGGCCCAGTTTCAATCGGACAACATTGACGGCATCGTTTTGAGCAGGCTCAATGTTGACACCTTGCTCAACGAGATAATCAGTGATTCCGTCAAAAACAAATGAACCTACTTTGTAGTTATTCAATTCCTTCAGAGTATCGATCTCGATCTCATTGTCAGTTGCTGCCAGCAGAACCCAGTCTTCTTCATAGAGTGGACCCCCCCATTTGAACTTATCTTCCCGCTCAGGCGTACGAAAGGTCGAATAGACACCGGCTGAAGCCTCTTCCATTGCGGTATTGTAGGCTTTGTCCCAGTCACTCATAAGAGTAAATCGAACGTTAGTGTGCCGTGGGCACTGAAACTGGCCCTGTTAGGAAAACAACCAGTGAATGAGCATAAGCTCATGAAGAGATGGAGGAAGGCCCTCCAAAGTCTACTGTCGGAAGTTGGCTTTAAACCACCTTCAAACGGCTGTTATTAAGAGTAATGGTCGGAAGCGTTGAAGGAAAATCAGAATGAAATTCTGGCGAGGTATGGTGTAAGGAGATGAGTAACCCCGAACCTGTGTGGACGCGTCGTAATCTTCCAGTAACATCAAAACCGAGGTCGTTTCGTTATCTCGGGACAAGTACACCGGCGTATTCCGAATGTTGGGTGTGTGGTGTTCGGCGTAAAGCAGGCATGACCTTGCATTAGGCTCTTTATGGGAACCACGGGAACCAGTCATCATGATGTTAAGGGAGAAGGGCGAATAACTGAAATTATGAGCTTGCGAGTACCGATGCATGATACTGGGGCGGAGCAACCCGTAGTAGTGAGGAAGCACTTGTAATGAGTGTGGAGCGAAGGGGTTGCATCAAGCAGCCTGAGGGCATTTCACAACTGCCACCTTGTGACAGGAGGAAGTTATGCGCTCAGGCAAAACAGTTTGCGATATCAAAGTGGGATGTGCATGCTGCTTACGAGAAGGTGAAAGCCAATCGTGGCGGTGCTGGTATTGATGGTGTGACGATTGAGATCTTCGAGAAAGATCTGAAGAACAACCTGTATAAGATATGGAATCGCTTATCGTCAGGCACTTATTTTCCACCTCCGGTGAAAGCGGTGAGTATACCGAAGAAATCCGGAGGCGAGAGAATACTGGGTATTCCAACGATAAGTGATCGGATAGCGCAGATGGTCGTTAAAGAACATCTGGAACAAATGTTAGAGCCTTGTTTTCTTGAGGACTCTTATGGCTATAGACCTGCAAAGTCAGCGATTCAAGCCATAGGGGTAACAAGACAACGATGCTGGAAATACGATTGGGTTCTGGAGTTTGACATTAAAGGGCTGTTTGACAATATACGACATGATTTGCTGATGAAGGCGGTCGAAAAGCATGTTGCCATTGGTGAAAAAGTGCTTGGGCAGAATCTCAGTTGGATCATACTCTATATCAAAAGGTGGTTGGTTGCGCCATTACAGAAGGGTAACGGAAACGTACTGGAACGGAACCGGGGAACACCGCAAGGTGGTGTTATCAGTCCGCTGCTGGCGAACCTGTTTTTGCATTACGTGTTCGATAAGTGGATGCAAAAACGATTTCCTGAAAACCCATGGTGTCGATATGCCGATGATGGTCTGATTCATGCCAGAAATCAGGGTAAGGCAGAATATCTGCATAGAGAGATAAAACGGCGTTTTGAAGAATGTGGACTGGAGATACATCCGGAGAAAACAAAGATCGTGTATTGCAAGGATGACAAGAGGAAAGGGCAGTATGCCGCGCATACGAGTTTTGATTTTCTGGGTTATACCTTCAGACGACGACGCTGTAAAAGAGCGTCGGATAATACATTCTTTGTCAGCTTTACTCCTGCAGTAAGCCAGGCCGCAATGAAAGACATGAGACGGACAATCAGAAAGCTGAAGGTCAGACATAAGACGGGTTATAGCTTGGAAGAGCTTGCAAGGTGGTTGAATCCAATTCTGCATGGCTGGATAAGTTATTACGGGCAGTATTGTCGTTCAGCACTTGATCCGGTGTTCAGACACTTCAATAAAACTCTGGTGCGTTGGGCAAGAAGGAAGTTCAAAACGCTAAAGAGGCACAAAAGTCGTGCGATAGGACTGTTTGATCAGTTGTCGTTACGATGCCCCGGACTCTTCGCCCATTGGCGATTTGGATCAGCAAGAACGTTTGCTTGATGGAAGCGGAATGAATCGAGAGGTTCACGTTCTGTTTTGCGAGAGGCTGAGGGGGAAGTTCCCTCGGTCTACTCACCTTACAGCGGTACCTAAACTGCTCAAAGCTTTAGAGCTGAAAGGCTGCCTTGTCACATTGGATGCTATGGGCTGTCAGAAAAAGGTGGCTCAACAATGCATAGAGCAGGAAGCAGACTATGTTCTGGC
>NZ_JBPCXO010000272.1:0-15795 GCF_051008435.1 Endozoicomonas sp.
CATGTATTGTGAAAGGGTGCATCGTGCGGTAGTCGGGCGAGTAGTACTTCTCACTTTCATCCCTGATAAACAATCATTTGGGTCAATTATCAAATTTCGGAACACGCTGTCAATGCGTAAGTCCTAACTTCGTAACATTGATACATGATCATGGTCGCTGGGTTTTACTGGATAATGATAAAGAGCCGCAGGTTTTGGAAAAGCCTGAAGTCTATCTGAAAGAGAACAAGTTCTACCCTTATCTGGTTCATTACAGATTTTCGTCAATAGAAGAAGCTGGAAGAGTTATTTGAGCCAGACATTCAATTGATGACTTCTACTGGCGGAAATTAACCGTCCAGTAGAAGTAATAGAAAGGTCGTTAAAAAGAAGAGTCAGAGGCTGAATTGATGCCCAAGATAGACGTCGCGAACCTTTTGATTGGCCAGCACTGTCTGGCTGTCACCTTCAGCAATTATGGTGCCTTCGCTGACAATGTAAGCCTTCTCACAGATATCCAGTGTTTCCCGGACATTGTGGTCCGTTATCAGAACACCGATGCCTCTGGTTTTCAGGTGAGTGATAATAGCTTTGATATCACCAACAGAAATCGGGTCAACACCAGCGAAAGGTTCGTCCAGCAGAATAAACTGAGGCTCAGTGCAAAGAGCCCGAGCAATTTCAACCCTGCGTTTTTCACCGCCAGAGAGGCTCATACCCAGATTGTCTCTGATATGAGTAATATTGAACTCTTCCAGCAGCGACTCCATTTTTTCGATCCGGTCTTTCTTTGAAAGGTCGGATCGGGTTTCCAGTATTGAAAGCAGGTTATCGGTAACCGTCAGCTTTCTGAAAATAGAGACTTCTTGTGGCAGGTAACCAACACCGGCTCTGGCCCGGCCGTGCATAGGCTCATGCGTCAAATCCTGACCACTGAGATTTACCTGGCCACCGTCTGATTTTACAAGGCCTACAATCATGTAGAAGCAGGTTGTTTTGCCTGCTCCGTTGGGACCTAACAGCCCGACGATCTGACCACTGTCGACAGCCAGGGACACATCTTTGACTACCTGTCTGCCTTTGTAACTTTTGCTGAGATGTTCTGCCTTAAGCGTTGCCATCCGGAATCTGTCATCCTGTTTAAAGGTTGGCTGTTGTTTGTCTGACAGCCATTTCAAACTTTTTACTATGAAAATGCAGCTCACCGGGACTCTGTCGCTTTCTTCCTTTTAAGGAGTAAGCTCTATTTCCGGCTCATGGCTGCTTGCCTGACTGGATCGTTCATCCATTAATACGATGAGGTTGAGATACGATCTACTGTTTCTTTTCAGGCTTGGGCTGATAAATCATCTTGACCCGACCATCAGGGCTGCTCTTGTTTTCACTGCCTTTGGCATTGACGGTCTGTTTAGTTAGATCGTAATCAATGCGTTCACCGGTAAAAGTATCACCCTTTTGGGTCAACTGAGCCTGTTTGAGCAGTTTAATCTTGTCGCTTGCTACCTGATAGTCAATGGTATGACCCCAGGCCTGCAGGGTGCCCTGATCTTCGGGCTGTTGTTCTTCGTAGTAGGCTCTTTTCTTGTAGCCTTCTGCCACGATTTTCTTAACTTCCTGCTGGATCGAGTAAACGGTCACCTTATCGCCAGTTATCCGGGTGGTGCCCTGAATCATAACGACATCGCCCTTATAAATGGAGATGCCTTTCTTGTTATCGATATCTGCCGTGTTGGACTCGATCTCGATAGGCTGTTGCCGGTCAGATGGCAGAGCTTGTGCCATAGCAGGAAGCAGTACCATGGCTCCCAGCATCAGGTAATGTTCAATCCCTCTGCGCCGACTTTGTCTGTCTGGCTGCATATTTGGATCAAGGTGTTTGGTCTGTTCATGGCTTTGGCTCATGAAATCCTCTTACCCTAGACTTGAGTTTTACCAGACTCTCCTTGTAGAAAGCCTCCATTCCAATAGCGCGCGTACGCCCGGTATCGTTGGTGATCAGTACCGGTCGATCGGTGACGGCCAGCCCCTTTTCAGAGTATATGGTGATGAAATCAGTGTCCATGCGCACCTTGTTGCCATTGCTGAGATCCGTCTGGATCATCACCACGTCATCCCAGAGTTCTATATCCTGGTTGCCAGGCAGCAATTTGCCATTGAGTGCGTCAGTAACCATCGGTTTCTCAGGGTCACTGAAGCTCTCCAGATGAGGGGTTTGCAGCAGCGTTGTATCGTTATGCGGGTAATGGGTAATACTGTCGGAAATCAACGTATAGTCGAGCTTGCCCGCTTTATCGTATTGGGTAATTTGGGTGTCTATAAAATAGTAGTCAGCATTTTCCCGAACCAGTGGCTGCTTTTTCTGAGCCCCCACGTGCAGGTCGCTGTCATAAGCCCAATAGCCAAGACCGACCAATGTCAGCATCAGAAAAGCAATCAGTATAGAGTTCCGATTGGGCATCAGGTATCAGGCTCCGGGTCACAATCAAGTCGGATTCTGGTGTGTTTAGAATCTGACGAAATACGGCTATTTAGGAAAATGGTGCTTGGTTGATGCTGGCAGCAGCATTTTCGTAGCAAATGAGTACAGTCTATCATGATTTTTTTGATCATCAGGGGCACCAGACGAATGTTTTCAAAGGCTAGACACTGGCTGTCGGCCTTTTGAAATCAGAGTTGAATGTCAGCCCGGGAAGTTCATAAAGTCGCTTTGATTTGGACAAACTGTATTTTCATTGTTGCCACAGTTTCCAGTATAAAATGTCGCTGTAAAGAGATAGACAGTACAGCGACATTGTTAATCACCAGAAGCTTTATTCTCGGTCAGGCCCCTAGGTAGCTTGCCAGCATATCATCCAGCTTGCCTTTGGCTGCCAGAATAAAGTCGCAGAACTCTCTAGCCGCTCCCTCACCGCCACGACTCAGTGTTACTGCAGGCGAGTGCTCACGAACGTAATAGTGTCCGTTTGGCACTGAGCAACCAAAGCCTACCTGGCGAATTGCAGGCAGGTCTGGCAGGTCGTCACCAATATAGGCCACTTCTGCCAGGCTTAAGTTCTGGCCTTCTTCCTGCAACAACTCTTTCAGAGCTACAAACTTGTCTTCACGACCCTGGTAGAGAAAATCTACGCCCAGATCTGAGGCACGCTTTTCAACGAACACAGAGCGGCGACCAGTGATAATGGCTGTTTTGACACCGGCCTGCTTGAGCATTTTCAGGCCGTGGCCATCCAAAGTGTTGAATATTTTCAGTGCTTCGCCGTTTTCACCAAACAACAATTTGCCATCAGTGAGGACACCGTCGACATCAAAGACAGCCAGACGGACATTAGCAGCAGCGGATTGTAATGATGAACTGATCATACTACCCCCGCTTTAAGCAGGTCGTGCATATTAATGGCACCAATCAGCTCGTTTTGATCATCCACGCAGATCAAGGCGTTGATCTTCCGGTCATCCATAATCTTCAGGGCTTCTGCCGCGAGTATCTCGGGGTGAATAGTTTTACAGTGGCCCGTCATTACGTCGTCGATGCGTGTGGACTTAGGGTCAACTCCCTTATCCAGAGCCCGGCGAAGGTCACCGTCGGTGAAGATGCCGATGACATGACGCTTGTCATCGATAATGGCCGTCATTCCCAGGCCTTTTCGGGTGACTTCCAGTAGAGCATCACCCATAGGTGTACCCAGAGACACTTCGGGTACCCGGCTGCCGCTGTGCATGATGTCTTTCACTTTCAGAAGAAGTCGCTTACCCAGGGAACCGCCAGGATGTGAAAATGCAAAGTCTTCGGCAGTAAATCCACGGGCTTCCAACAAGGCAATGGCTAACGCGTCACCCATCACTAAAGCTGTGGTAGTACTGGACGTAGGAGCCAGATCCAGAGGGCAGGCTTCCTTTTCTACGCCGGTGTTGAGATGGGCTTCAGCATCATTGGCCAGAGTTGAATCCGGGTTTCCGGTCATGCTGATCAGAGGGGTGCCCAGTCTTTTCAGCAGTGGCAGCAGGGTAATGACCTCACTGGTTTCGCCTGAATTGGAAAGAGCCAGAACAACGTCTTCCTGGGTGACCATTCCCATGTCACCATGACTGGCTTCCCCCGGATGAACAAAGTAAGCCGGGGTTCCGGTACTGGCCAGGGTTGCGGCGAGCTTGCGGGCAATATGTCCGGACTTGCCCATGCCGACGACAATGACTCGGCCACGGCATTCCAGCATGATGCGGCAGACCTTGGCAAAACTGCTGTCGATCCTGTCGTTCAGGCTCTGAACAGCTTCCAGTTCCATGGTAATGGTGCGGCGACCAATTGAGATAAACAGCTCGTCAGTAGTCATATTGCATACAGGTTGATTTTGACAAGGCTATTCTATAGTGCCTTTTGCCACAGTAACAGCTTAGGGCGTGTTCTCAATGAAAGAGCTGTGCTCCCTGGTTTATTGAGAACGTACCCAAGAATAGCTGTATTAGAACCTGCGCATTGCAATCAGTTCCTTAATAGTTGCAATGTTGCAGAAGCTAACAGGTTCATGGGAGTCGCGATGGGGCAGCCTCTGCAGGTAAAGCTGCGAAATAGAGCAGGGTGGCGAGAAGCCCAGGCCAAAGCTGTGAGACAGTTTGTCCCTGTCCCGAAACCCAGTGGTCGAACTGCTGTAGCATGACTGCATTAACCGGGTCTGGACTCTCTGGATAATAGAAGCAGGGAGGAGAGTCCGGGTCGTCCCCAGGAGGTGAGTCTGATGAACAAAGCTGAGGTTGGGCTATAAACCTTTTACAGGCAGGGTTATCGATAATATAAGTACTTAAGACGGCTGGTATGCAGATGTCTCCTGCACAATGAGCCAACTTGATTCGACTTTGCAGTAAATAGTTTTGGAGGATGCTGGCTACCAGCAACTTGATGCTGGAGGCTTCAGATAGTGGCCAGCTGATGTGATGAATTGTGCAGACGCCCGCTTTCATATAAGGCAGGATGTCTTTCTCAACACCATTGCCCCAGGCTCTGATGACCTTTACCTTGCCTTTCAGATAGTTCAGAACCTTGAATTTAAAATCTTCGCCATTGTCCTGACAGCAACGGGCCCGGGGCATCAAAATGGGACCCGGAGGCAAGCCATGTTCCCTGAACCAGGCTCTGATCATGTGGCCGTCTTCCTGCTCTTTGCTGGTGAGGAATACCACGAGTAAGCCTGCACTCATGTCTTCTCGGATAGCCCTGAAGACAGGGTCGAATGGGTCTCTGAGGTTCTTGGCTTTTTTGGCTTTCAGTTTGTATTTAGCCTGAACTGTACCGCCTATATCGTAAAAGACGGCCTGTCGGGCTTCGCCGGAGGGTAAAATAGTGACCAGCTGTCGACTTTCATGGGTTGTGACATGTCCTGTGAGGCGAGTTCGGAAAACGATTCTTTGTATCTCTGAGCTGTGGGGCAACTGAGGTAAACTCACTTTAATATGCCCGGTTTTTCCCGACTGTACGTCCGCTTTATTAAACTCTGCGTTGTGCCATTGGACTCCATCAGCAGACCACTCTATATGACCATTAACAGGTTGAAGCTCCGGCCCATTAAGAATCAACAGCACAAGTAGTTGCTCTGTTGCCAGATCTTCCTGGCTGACGAGCAGGTCGGAGCCTGCAGAATAAAATCCAAGGCTTTTATCAGAGATCGCGTCGGGCGACAAAGTCATCAGGTTGATAAGCTGATCGAGGTCGTCCTGTGACCAGGCATTATTGGTCAGGACCAATCCTGAAAGCACCAGCCAAAAAAAGTTATTTATTAATTTCATTTGTCCATACAGAACTCTGAGTTTTCAGGTCTGGATTCTTTGAAGTCAGATAAGCATAGACAGATATAAACAGACTGGCGGAAAAAACGATCGGTTATGAAAAAAGGGTGCGGGCTCATTAAGTGAATGGCAGGGCTGATTAGTATCAGCCCTGCAAAAGAGATTCAGTGCTGAATAAAGAGCCAGGCTCCATAGAGGCAATAAATAGATAGCAGAACAATGCCAGTCGCTTTGCCCAGATGCTTTGGTTTCTTGCCAATCAGGCAGATGAGAGCCAGCAGGATCGTCATGCCCAGCATGACCGGATAGTCCCGCAATATAACGGCTTGATCCAGAACACCGGGGGCGACAAGTCCAGGCATGGAAAGGACGGCCAGCAGGTTAAAAATATTAGAGCCAATAACATTGCCTATGGCTATATCATGATGACCTTTCAGGGCGCTGGTGACGGAGGCGGCCAGTTCCGGCAGACTGGTGCCAATGGCGACAATCGTCAAGCCGATCACCAGATCACTGATGCCCATCATCTGGGCAATGTCAGTCGCGCCCCAGACCAGCAGCTGAGAACTGCCCAATAACAGCACCAAGCCTGAAGCCAGCATGAACCAGGCTTTGCCAGGAGAGAGCTCTGGAATCTCTTCATCTTCAACCATGGGCTCGTCAGGATGCTGTTTCTGCCAGCGGATCATCAGATACAGAGTGATGAACAGGCCCGCCAGAAGGACTATGCTATCTATTCTTCCCAGGTAGCCATTGGCCAAACAGATGCCGGCAACAACGGTAATGACTAAGAGCAGTGGAACTTCTCTCTTGGCTAATGCCGCTTTCACTGGCAACGGGGCTATCAGGGCTGTAATACCGAGGACCAGGCCCATGTTGGCGATATTGGAACCCATGGCGTTGCCCACCGCGAGCCCGGGGAATCCTTGCAGGGCGGCCATCAGAGAGACCAGAATCTCGGGTGCAGATGTACCGATAGAGACCACAGTCAGTCCGATCAGCATTCTCGAAACATTCATGTTGCTGGCTGTGGCCGCTGCGCCCGCTACAAAACGGTCAGCGCTCCAGGTCAGGATAATGAAGCCAGCCAGGATGGCTGCAAGGGCAATGAGCATAGGACTAATTCTCTTTTCTTATTCAGATGGTTGGGTGAGATACTTTTTTTTCACATAAGCAGCGGCAAGATATTTTATCTTCAATAAACAGCCATGAGCGAAGAAATATATTTTGCATTACCCTCAAACAGTCTGGGTGACGCAGAAAATACTCTTCACAGTAAACGCTGTGAAAAAACCGTTATTAGAAAAGAAACAGTAATTTCCCGGGCGGAGTAGTTTATTAGGCATTGTTCAACCAATCCAGACTTAACCTGCAAATACACAGATGAAGTTTGCTCGTAGTGAAAAAAGAGTAAATAGCCAGTAAATAACCCATAGATCACCCGTTTGGATATCGAGACTCTGTTAAGGATATGTTCAGATGGTTCAAAAGAAAGCCGAAAGCCGCCATAATTAGAAACAGGTCAGTAGTAAACTGTCAGGGAACAAAGGTTACTACTGAGTGCAGTCCATACAGATGCAAGGAATCGCCTTCCAATGACTGAGGCAAGTGATAACTTTATAGAGATCCGTGGTTTGACGTTTCATCGCGGCAATCGAACTATTTTTAATAATGTTGATATCACCATTCCCAGAGGTAAGGTGGTTGGTATCATGGGACCATCCGGTACTGGTAAAACAACATTGTTACGTTTGATTGGACGTCAGCTTCGCCCTGATTCCGGACAGATCTTTGTTGATGGGCAAAATCTTGATTTGCTTTCCCGTGAAGAACTGTTTCGTACGCGTCGTAAAATGGGCATGCTTTTTCAAAGTGGTGCTCTGTTTACCGACCTGTCGGTGTTTGAAAATGTTGCTTTCCCTTTGCGTATTCATACCAAACTGGCTGAACCGATGATTCGGGACATTGTTTTTATGAAGCTCGAAGCGGTCGGGCTCAGAGGGGCATGGTCGTTAATGCCTGCTGAGCTGTCAGGAGGGATGAACCGCCGGGTAGCGCTGGCCAGAGCGATTGCACTGGATCCTGCCATGGTCATGTACGACGAGCCTTTTGTCGGACAGGATCCCATTGCCATGGGGGTCTTGGTAAAACTGATCAGAATGTTAAATGATGCTCTTAATATCACCAGTGTGGTGGTTTCCCATGATCTTCATGAAACGGCATCCATTTCCGACTATCTCTATCTGATTGCTGATGGTGATGTGATTGGTCAGGGTGAACCAGACAACCTGATGAATTCCAATGACTCCCGGGTTAAGCAGTTTATGAATGGACTGTCCGATGGTCCGGTGCCATTCCATTACCCGGCACCCGATTATAAAGAAGCGTTACTGGGTGGGGAGATCGGATGAGTACAGGTATTCTTGACAGAGTGGCACAGCTCGGTCGCTTTGGGCTGGATCAAATTCAGTCCATAGGTCGGGCAGGCATCTTCCTGATTCTGGCCATTTTTTCCCGGGCCGGTTTCAGTAACGGCTTTTCCCTGCTGATTCAACAACTCTACAGTGTTGGCGTCATGTCGCTGATTATTGTTACGGTGTCAGGGTTGTTTATCGGTATGGTGCTGGCACTGCAGGGTTATTACATCCTGACTCAATACGGTTCTGAAGGTGCTGTTGGTGAGATGGTGGCTCTCAGTCTCTTGAGAGAGCTGGGTCCCGTTGTTACGGCACTGCTGTTTGCCGGGCGTGCAGGTTCTGCCCTCACCGCTGAAATTGGTTTGATGAAAACCACAGAACAGCTCTCCAGTATGGAGATGATTGGTGTCGATCCGCTCAAAAGAGTGATTGCTCCACGATTCTGGGCGGGTGTTATTTCCATGCCTCTGCTGGCCGCTATTTTCAGTCTGGTCGGTATTTTGGGGGCCGTTATGGTCGGAGTTGACTGGCTGGGCATCTACGAAGGTTCTTTCTGGGCCAGTATGCAGGCTTCAGTTAATCTGGTAGCGGATATTGGGAATGGCCTCATCAAAAGTTTCGTATTTGGTTTTGTGGTGACCTGGATCGCTGTGTTCCAGGGGTATGATGCCATCCCTACATCAGAAGGGGTCAGTCGGGCCACGACAAGGACTGTTGTTTATTCTTCACTGGCCATTTTGGGGCTGGATTTCATTTTGACCGCTGTCATGTTTGGAGAATTCTAAGATGCGGATGAGAACTGTAGAGATAAGTGTCGGCGGTTTTATGTTAGCCGGAATGCTGGCATTGGTAGTATTGGCATTAAAAGTCAGTGGGCTTTCTTTGGAAAGTGGCAATCAGGTTTATACCGTCACTGCCATGTTTGATAATACCGGAACGCTAAAGCCCAGAGCGAAAGTAGCTCTGGCAGGTGTTATTGTTGGCCGGGTGACCAAGGTGGAGCTCGACAAGCAGACTTATATGGCGAAGGTTGAGATGGAAATTGATTCCCATATTGATAACATTCCCATAGACAGCACCGCATCTATCGTGACAGCGGGTTTGTTGGGTGAGAAATATATTGGTATCAGCATTGGTGGTGATATCGATTACATCAAGGATGGTGGTCGCTTCGAAGATACTCAGTCAGCCGTTATACTGGAAGAGTTGATTGGCAAATTCCTTCTGGGTTCTCAATAAGGACGAATAAAGAAGGTCTGTAAACCGCCTCGATAGAGTGCAGTGCAAAGCGGTACAAATCTGGATAGAAAGCCTGCATAGGAAGATGGAATCAAGAATGAAAATGGTAAAGTCTGTTCAACAGCTCCTGATGGCTCTGGCATGTCTGATGATGGCAGTCGTGTCGTATGCTGCACCTGTCTTGCAGCCTCCTGAAGAAGAAGTTAAAAAAATCACCACTGAGTTGCTGGATACGTTCAATAAGAATAAGGACCAGTATAAGAACAATCCTGATGGCTTTTTCAAAGAGGTCGATCGGCTTTTATCACCGGTAGTGGCGTTTGATCAGGTGGGTCGATATGTCATGGGTAAATACGCTCATCGCAGTCCAGATCAGGTTGTTAAGTTTGAATCGGCATTCAAAGACAGTTTGATTCGATTCTACGGTAAGGCTCTGTTGTCTTTGGATGACACGAGTCTGATTATTGACAGTGTGGATAAAACGTCTCCTGAGCTGTTGAAAAAATATCAGGAAGGCAAAACCAGTCGTATACCCGTTAAAATGAAGATTCGCACCAGCAACAGCACCGTCGATATTTTCTACTCCATGGTGCATGTAGACGGCCGCTGGAAACTGCGTAATGTGACGATCGAAGGCATCAATATTGCCAAGCAGTTCCAGAGTCAGTTTGCTGATGCTGTGAGCAAGCACAAGAAAGTGCCTTATGTGGTAGAGAACTGGGCTGAAATCATGTCAGCTTCGACAGAAAAGGACAGTAAGAAGAAGTAATCTTACTGGTTTACCTGAAATATATTTGCTTTGTCATTCTGTCTATTTACGGGCGAGCGAACTATTTTTCTATCGCTATAGGCATTCAGGAATTCATTATTATGCAGCTTGAACGATTGGCGCCAGGGCAGTTTTCTCTCAATGGTATCGTCAACTTTGACAATGCTGTTGAGGTGGAAAGTGAAGGAAGAAAACTGCTGGAAAAGGACATCAGCGCCGGTGGTGTATTGAAAGTCAGCCTGAGAAACCTGCTTAAGGGAGACAGCTCAACCCTTTCTGTTTGCCTGTCCTGGATCCGGCTGGCTCAGGAGAAAGATGGGCATCTCTGCCTTTCTGATATACCTGAGGAACTTGCCGCTCTGGCCAAGGTCTGTGGTGTAGCACCAATCCTGCAGGAAAACTCTTGCCCCCAAGCTTCCTAAGCGACCGGAAGGGCGGAGTACTGGCTCCTGGGGCTGGTCAGTGCAGCTAATGTCCGATATGATTCATCGATTTGCCCGCAAGCACGTGCAGAGAATGCAGGCTTGTTGAATGGCTATTGGCTCAGACTTGGTGGTTTTTAACGGCTGCCAGATCAATTATTTTTTCATGGAAATACCGCTGCTCGGCGGTGTTTTTGTGTTTATGCTTTAGACGTGAGGCGGCTTTTCCGGCTCATGGCTGTTTTGAGAGGTGAATGCATGCAAGCCACCGAAGTGAAGGCGCTGCTGGAAGAGAGTATCCCCGGGTCAGAGGTTTTGGTAGAAGGGGAAGGCTGTGACTTTCGGCTAACCATTATCAGTGACCAGTTTGAAGGGGCCCTGCCTGTCAAACGACAGCAGATGGTGTACAAACACCTGAATGAACTGATCGCCAGTGGTGCCATTCATGCGGTAACCATGACCACCCTGACACCTTCAGAATCCCAACGCCAGGCCTAACCCGCAGATCACAGGTGAAATTATGATGGATAAACTGATTATCACTGGTGGTACGCGTCTGGATGGCGAAATCCGTATCTCCGGTGCTAAGAACTCTGCATTGCCGATTCTGGCTGCAACCCTGCTGGCGGATGACCCTGTTACCGTCTGCAACCTCCCTCACTTGCACGATATTACCACCATGTTTGAGCTGTTTGGCTGCATGGGTATTGATCTGATGGTGGATGAGCGTATGAACGTAGAAGTTCATGCCAGCACTATCAAGCAACTGAGAGCTCCGTATGAACTGGTGAAAACCATGCGGGCTTCCATTCTGGTTCTGGGTCCATTGCTGGCCCGATTCGGTCGGGCTGAAGTCTCTCTGCCAGGCGGTTGTGCCATCGGTAGCCGTCCGGTTGATCTGCACATTCGCGGTCTGCAGGCCATGGGTGCAGACATTGTTGTTGAAGACGGTTACATCAAGGCCAGTGTTGAGGATCGTCTGAAAGGCGCTCGTATCTTCATGGATACGGTGACCGTCACCGGTACTGAAAACATTCTCATGGCAGCCTGTCTGGCAGACGGTGAAACCATTATCGAGAATGCTGCCCGTGAACCTGAAGTGCTTGATCTGGCGGAGTGCCTGATAACCATGGGCGCCAAAATCGAAGGGGCCGGTACTGATGTTATCCGTGTTCAGGGCGTCGAGCGTCTGAAGGGATGTACCTATTCTGTTCTGCCTGATCGTATTGAAACCGGCACCTACCTGATTGCTGCTGCAGCCACAGGTGGTCGTGTACGTCTCAAGGATACCCAGCCCGATCTGCTGGATGCCATTCTGATCAAGCTGCGTGAAGCAGGTGCTTCTGTAGAGTGGGGTGAAGACTGGATTGAACTGGATATGAAAGGTAAGCGTCCAGGCTCGATTGATCTTAGAACCGCACCTTATCCTGCTATGCCAACCGACATCCAGGCTCAGTTCACAGCGTTGAATCTGATTTCTGAAGGTGTGGGCAGTATCACTGAAACCGTCTTCGAAAACCGCTTCATGCATGTTCAGGAAATGAAACGCATGGGCGCTGACGTTAAAGTGGAAGGCAATACGGTTGTGATCAAGGGTGTTGATTCTCTGAAGGCTGCGCCGGTCATGGCGACTGACCTCAGAGCCTCTGCCAGTCTGGTTATTGCCGGTCTGATCGCAGAAGGCGACACGGTTGTTGAGCGAATTTACCACATTGACCGTGGTTACGAATGCATTGAAGAAAAACTTCAGCAGTTGGGTGCGAAAATTCGTCGTGTCCCTGCCTGATTGATTTTCCTCTGGGGGGCTGATTCAGCCTCCCATGGCATTTGACTGTTCTCTCTTCAATTCATATTCTGATGTTTTCCCCGCTAAAAGCACAAAAATTACCCGTCAGCACGGTCTTGTCCCCCTCACGTTATCTTCTGTTTGGTGTAAACTACGCAACTTAACGCGAAGGAAGCCTGTCCCAGATGTCCAGCCAAATCACAATAGCGCTTTCCAAAGGGCGCATACTCAAAGACACATTGCCTCTGCTCAAGGCAGCGGGTATTGAATTAGCTGAAGATCCTGCCAAGAGTCGGAAGCTGATTATCCCTACTACTCATCCAGACGTTAATCTGCTGATTGTCAGAGCCAGTGATGTCCCTACTTATGTTGAATACGGTGCAGCGGATGTAGGTGTAGCAGGAAAAGATGTGCTGCTGGAGCATGGCTCAACAGAACTTTATGAACCTCTGGATCTGCAGATTGCTCAATGCAAGCTGATGACCGCCGGTAAAACGGGGCATGAAGAGCCTGCAACCGGTCGAGTAAAAGTAGCGACCAAATTCGTGAATGTTGCCAAACGCTACTATGCATCTCAGGGGCGTCAAGCTGATATTATCAAGCTTTATGGTTCTATGGAGCTGGCTCCACTGGTCGGTCTGGCAGACATTATTATTGATGTGGTAGATACCGGTAATACGCTCAGAGCCAATGGTCTTGAGCCAAGAGAATTGATCAGCCATGTTTCTTCCAGGCTGGTAGTGAATAAGGCTTCCATGAAAGTGAAGTTTGAAGCCATTAATGCACTGATTCAGCAGCTGAGTGCTGCCGTAGATACCCAAACCCATTAACAGCCATGACTGAAGAAAATTTTTTCGTCACCTATGGGAATAATCGCCTATGGGAATAAATAGGGGATGAAAAAATTTTATAGTAATACGTGTAACGGAGTAATTCGATGACTGTGAACCCTGTACAACTGAGTTACGAGAACCAGGATTTCAATGAGCAGCTGGATCATCTGCTGGCCTGGGAAAGTGTCTCTGATGAAGAGGTTCAGCATCGTGTGAAGCATATTATTGCTGAAGTGCGCTCTCGGGGAGATGAGGCACTGATAGAGTTTAGCAATCGCTTTGATCGTCTCTCAGTTTCCAGTATGGAAGAACTGACACTGGGTGAAGAGCAGTTACAGAAAGCGCTGGAGACAATTCCTCAGGAGCAAAGGCAAGCTTTGGAAAGGGCTGCCAGCCGGATCAAAAGTTATCATGAACGTCAGCTTCAATCTTCCTGGACTTACGAGGAAGAAGACGGCACGTTGCTTGGACAACAGGTGTTGCCTATGGATCGTGTCGGGCTGTATGTACCGGGTGGTAAAGCCTCTTATCCTTCATCCGTTATGATGAATGCTATTCCTGCCCATGTTGCCGGTGTGAAAGAGATCATCATGGTTGTTCCTACGCCAGACGGTATAGTGAATGACATGGTTCTGGCTGCCGCTGCTGTTGCAGGCGTTAAGAAAGTATTTACCGTGGGCGGTGCTCAGGCGGTGGCGGCTCTGGCTTATGGTACAGAAACGGTTCCGGGTGTGGATAAAATTGTCGGCCCTGGCAATATCTATGTGGCCACAGCCAAGCGTGAAGTATTCGGGCAGGTCGGGATTGATATGATAGCTGGCCCATCTGAAATCATGGTGGTCTGTGATGGTCGTACCGATCCGGACTGGATTGCCATGGATCTATTCTCCCAGGCAGAACACGACGAAGATGCTCAGGCCATTCTGGTGTCTCCTGATCAGGCGTTTCTTGATCAGGTTCTGGAGAGTATGCGCAGACTCTTACCTGAAATGGAACGGAAAAAGATCATTGCTGAATCTGTGAACAACAGAGGCATTATGATCCATGTTCCGGATATGAAAGCCGCCTGTGAAGTCACCAATAGAATTGCTCCTGAGCACCTGGAGCTTTCTGTTGAAGACCCTAAGGCTCTGTTGGCCGATATCCGTCATGCCGGCGCTATTTTCATGGGACGCTATACAGCGGAAGCATTAGGTGACTATTGTGCGGGTCCGAACCACGTATTGCCTACTTCCGGTACCGCAAGGTTTTCTTCACCCCTGGGTGTATATGATTTTCAAAAGCGCTCTTCACTGATTCACTTCTCGCCAGAGGGCGCCTCAGAGATGGGTAAAGTGGCTTCTGTGCTGGCCCGAGGAGAGTCCCTGACGGCTCATGCCCGCTCAGCAGAATATCGTATCAAGAAATAAGCGATCAAAAGTGGTCAATCTCTGGAGGCTGTTGAAAGTGGCCTTCAGAGTCTTCAATCAATCAAGCAAGCTTGGCTAAATGGTTAGCAGTACTGACCTTTTAGTTATCTGACTTTCCAGTATTTTCCTGCCCAGCTGTTTTTCGTGCCCATCAAAAAGCGAACATTTCAATTTTTAAGCGGTCTACAGCTTAATCAGAGAAGTTTTATGAATTTTTCGAGTTGGGCTCATTCGCCCTGAAAAAACAGGGAACGTTATGATAGCAACTTCGGTACAACCCATTCTCACCCAATCAACCGATTCGTCACATTATTCAAGTGGCCATAAATCCCTTGTACACTGGTTGGGTCGACTTGTGGAAAAAATGGCTTCAGGGTCAGGCAGGAAGGATCTTGAAGCGGTTTGGGTGGTAGCTTCCGATTTGTTGTACGAAGAATTCATTTTTCCCCGTCCCAGGAATTTATCTGAACAGAGACAAACCTGGGCTGATTTAAAGGCCCTTGAGCAGCGTCATGTTGGTAGAGTTTCCATTGATCACAGAGTTTAGAAAAAACTGCATCCCATTCAGTCTTGTACTGACCTGTGTCCAATTTCACATGATTTCATCTTTTTTAGAGGTAGTGAGAAAGTAGACTGGAACCTTCAAATCGGTGATCAGGGCACTCTCTACATTGGCTTCAAGCCTGAGTATTGGAGTTCTGTCGTTTGTCTCTTGATAGAGTGCTGTGAAATGGAGCCGTTTAAAGATGTTATTGCATCGGCAAAAATTTCTGACAGAAACTTTCTTTGTCCCGCCATTATCTATCTGTATAACTCTGAACGTCCTGAAGCGTTGATTGCTTTTATTGAAGACAAAATAAAAGGGTTAGAAGATGCTTGTTCAGTACCCGGTTCTTATTTACTACATAATTGGTTGCACTATACAGGGCAGCGTCTGGATGCTTCTGGCTGTCAGCCAGAAAGTCGGGCAGATATTCTGACTCGGGCTTATGACTATCATCAGAATCAACATTTTTCAGTGGAAGAGTCGATTCTTAAACTCGATTCTGCAGTTTTTAGCGTTTGACGAAGGAAGATTCTTGTGGACTGCGGAACCAGTCTACTACTGTGACTCCTGTACCAAGCCTGGCGAGGTACAATCAACATCACAGCAGCAGGCTGGC
>NZ_JBPCXO010000273.1:0-5611 GCF_051008435.1 Endozoicomonas sp.
ACGCCAACCCGGAGAAAAACACCAAGGCGAAGAAAGACCGTCGGATCAAGAATGACAATCTCGGTTCTGAGTTTTACACCTTTCTGCTCGCAGCCATGACCAATATGCTCGGTGTTTGCAAAGGCGCGATCTACGTCTGCATGTCGTCGTCTGAGTTAGACACGCTTCAGAAAGCCTTTCGGGAAGCCGGAGGAAAATGGTCCACGTTTATCATTTGGGCCAAAAATACCTTCACGCTGGGCAGAGCAGACTACCAACGTCAATACGAACCTATCCTCTACGGTTGGAAAGACGGCTCACAGCACTTCTGGTGTGGGGCTCGAGATCAGGGTGATGTTTGGTTCTACAGCAAGCCTGCTAAAAACGATCTTCACCCCACTATGAAACCGGTAGAGCTGGTGGAGCGAGCGATTCGCAATTCTTCCAAAACCCGCGACATTGTACTGGATCTGTTTGGCGGCTCTGGCTCCACCCTGATCGCCTGTGAGAAGGCCCACCGCAGTGCGCGGTTGACAGAGCTGGACCCCAAGTATGTGGATGTGATCGTGCGCCGATGGGAGGAGTACACCGGCAAGGAAGCTTATCTTGAATCCAGTAATCTGACCTTTGCCCAGGTCAAGGAAGACCGTGATGGACGATCTCTCAAGGAAACTGGCTCAGATTAACTCCAGGCTCAACAAGCAGAGCGAGGAGCGGATTACTCAACAGGACAGCAATTTTTCACTAACCATCAAATCGTGCCAGCCAGCGTTGAGTGAAGGCTTCGTCGTCTTGCCCAGCCGGGTCATCAAACATGGAGTCTTCAAAAGGTGCTCTTGCCGCTTTCAGAGCCCTTCCAAGAGCAACGTAATCTTCAGGTGGTTGGTTGGGTGCTCCAATCTGAGGCTCATGTCCGGCCTGAAAAACGGTACCGTTACTGTAGGGACAGGACAGAACTTGTGAACCCGCATTGGCTAATATTGCCTCGGTTCCACCTGCTTTGCTTTGAATGCGGTGAGAAATTGCTGTAAGGAAATTAATGGATTTAATTCCATGTCTGCAATGAATACTGGTAGTTGTTAAATTATACGCATCCAGTCCTGGCCACTGCATAGCTGCTTCGCCAAGTACTCCATGGGCCGCTCGACTGCCTGCGACATCGAATGGAATAATAAGACCCAGCCCAGCATAAGCATGTTCAACATGTAGAGCATTACATATAGCGACGAACTGCTTGGAAAAACCTTGTACTCCCATCTGGTTAAGCATTGATGCAGGATAGGATAAAAGTAGATATCCCATATAATGGGGGTTAGTAACACCTCTGGCCAAAGACCCAATGGACCATGGATTAGCAACGCCCTCGTCAGCCCCTCCGGCTTCAAAGTCGAGGGTGATGTCCGTATCCTGCATTTTCGCCAACAGATCCGGATTCGGATTTTCTCCGGGCTTTAAAGTACGATGTCTTTTATCTCCTGCGACCGCATAGAACTGAAGTTGCCCTTTCGCTTGTTGAAGATAGTGATTAATGCATTTCACCAAGGCTTGACGTTTTCCAGGCTCACCTGGTGCACCGAAATAAAAGGTCATGGTCAAACCGATGCAAGCAGCCGGATTTTTGTTTGAGAAATAGGCGACTGGCTTGTTGCTGAGAGTATTGAGATCAAGTTGTGACATACATATTCCTGTAATTCATTTAAGCGACAGATTGAATTGGGTTTTGGCAATTGCAACCTTGTTCCCTATCTTTCTGTGGGCCACCAACTCTGTAAATTGAGTACTTGTTTCGTTTACCAGCAATGACTTCGTAAGCTTCATCTTGATCTTTGTCCCGGCGGTCCTCCCCAAACTTAAACTCCACCACCTGATCAATATTATCGTTAGAGGGCGGTTTGCTGGAATCTGAAACAATCACCAGATCCGGTCGCCGGATATCGCCCCGTCCTGGTCGATAGCCGTCTACTTCTGCAATTCGGCCCTGCCAATAATGGGATGGTTCGGTCGTATCATTGCCCCAGGCATCCCGGTGCATCATGGGCTGTGGTGGCTCGCCGGTCTGGAGGTTCATGTTCCAGGAGAGTTCAGACTTGTAACGGCCCTTCCACTCCAGGGCTTTGTCCGCTGCCTGCAAGACCTGATGAGCGCAACTCTGCTTCAGGTCCTGTTCACTTTGGCCCTTGGCTGGATGATCGTTACAGCAGCACATAATGGTGCACATTACGCTTCGATCCAGAGCACGTTTTTTCTCTTCCGGGTCAGTGGGTACCGTGTTATCGGTGCCCGGAGCAATGGTTTTCTCAACGGATGACGGGTGAGTAGAAGGCAGTTTTCTGGCTTCCTCTTCCTCTTTTTCCTTAAGGGCTTGGGCTTTTGTGATTTCTTCCTGAACCCGCTGCATGATCCTGGCCTGCTCAGGCATAGAAGCGGGCAGACCGTTCAGGGCCATGGAAGCCGCCATGACATGGCCGACGCACTTGTCTTCACACGTGTGAGTCATTGTTGTTGTACTCCCTGCTTTTACTTATTGGCTTGTTCTTGTTTTTTGGTAAACGAGCCTGATCCCACAATGACGATGAGTGAAGGAAATATATCTTTTTATATTCATCGCTGAAAGAGCCGTCTGATCAATTACACTGAATCGCGGCTTGGTCGGAACGATCTCGAATCAATCAGTGTCACCTTCGAACAAAACTGGAAATAACGGCATGGATGATCTCTCAAGGCGACTGGATCAGATTGACTCCAAGCTCGACAAGCTGAGCGATGCGGTGTCTCGCCTGGCCATGATCGAGGAACGGATTACCCACCAGACCAGCAACCTTTCCCGGCAGGATGAACGTCTGGACGAACAGGAGAAACGCGTCAGGAGGCTGGAGTTCCAAGCCAGTCGTCGGGGCGTGATGCTGGGCTATATCGAACGGTTCGGCTGGATTGTGTTGACCGCCGCTATTGGGCTGCTGTCTTACTTTCTTAAAACATAAACTCAGGGGATGAGTCATGGGCAAGCGTAAGGAAACCAATTACATCGTCGTGCATTGCTCGGATACCCGGGCCAACCAACATGTGACCTTTGACGACATCAAACGCTGGCACACCATGGAGCGAGCCTTTTTGGATATTGGTTACCACTGGGTGATTGAACGGGACGGTTCGGTAAAGCAGGGTCGGCCCATGGATGACTGGGGTGCTCATGCCAAAAGCCACAACCACGAGAGTGTGGGCATCTGTCTGATGGGTGGCCTCGATAAGAACAACCAGCCGGAAGATAACTTTAAAAATCAATAGGTTGTCGGCTTTGTCGGGGTCTGTCGGGCTAGAGCGGGGACAGTGAAGGGCAATCAGGGACTATGGCACTCATCTCGCAATCGGAATTCGCTAAACGTCAAGGCTGGAGCCGCCAGTATGTGGCTAAATTAGTCAAATCCGGCAAGATTCGTCTGCACAATGGCAAAGTTGAACCTGATGAGGCCCTTAAAGCGATTCAAGCCCAGGCAGAACCTTCTACGGTCCTGAGAAAGTCTCCGTCACAAGCTGGATCTGTACCGGTTGCTCCCAACGATTCACGGCAGGCTGTCGATTTCGTTACCGCACGCACCATGCGGGAAGCCTTTAGAGCCAAGATGGCGAAGATGGAGTATGAAAAAGAAACCGGAAAATTAACCGATGCCAGCAAGGTTCGTGAGGATGCTTATCGGGCGGGTCGAATGGTAAGAGATGCTTTGTTGGGCATTCCCGATCGGCAGGCGGATGTGCTGGCAGCAGAAACAGACCCTCGCAAAGTACGACAGCTGTTGATGGATGAACTGGAAGCGATTCTCTCGGAGCTAAGCGGCCCATGACTTCTCCGTATCTGGATGGTTTTCTTGCAGGTCTTAAGCCTGATACCCGACTGACGGTATCTGAGTGGGCCGATGAATATCGTATCTTGCCCATGAAAGCGGCCAAAGAAGCGGGGCGCTGGCGTACCGCCCGAACACCCTACCTGAAAGAGATTATGGACTGCTTGTCACCTTCTTCTGAAGTGGAGCGTGTGGCTTTTATGAAAGGTGCTCAGGTGGGAGGAACCGAGTGCGGCAATAATTGGCTGGGCTATGTGATTCATCATACGCCAGGCCCCATGATGTATGTGCTGCCCACTTTGGATATGGCCAAGCGAACCTCCAAGCAGCGTATTGCCCCGATGATCGAAGAAATGCCGATCTTGCGGGAGCGGGTGAAAGACCCACGCTCCCGGGATTCCGGCAATACCCAGATGGTGAAGGAGTTTCCTAATGGGGTGCTGATCATTACTGGGGCCAACTCGGCCACAGGGCTGCGTTCCATGCCTGCCCGGTTTCTGTTTCTGGATGAAGTGGATGCCTATGAAGACGATGTGGACGGAGAGGGCAGTCCCATCAATCTGGCCATTAAACGAACAGCGACGTTTTCCCGTAATCGAAAAGTCCTGATGGTCTCTACGCCCAATATTGCTGAGGCCAGTAAGATAGAGTCGGCGTATCAGGCCAGTGATCAACGACAGTATCAGGTGCCTTGCACACAGTGTGGGCACTTTCAGCCCATAGAGTGGCAGCAAATTCGCTTTGAAAAAAAGGACCCTGAAACAGCCTGCTTTGAGTGCATTCAGTGCCGGCATCACATGCAGGAACACGATAAGCCTCAGTTATTGGAGCATGGACAGTGGGTTCCGTTGAACGAAGAGGCTGACGGTAAATTCCGGGGCTATCACTTGAGTTCACTTTATAGCCCGAATGGTTGGTACAGCTGGAAAGAGGCCGTGGCGGATTTTCTAGCGGCTAAAGACGATCCTGTGTTGCTCAAAGACTGGACTAATACGGTTCTGGGTCAGACCTGGCAGGAAGCGGGAGAAACGGTTGATCACGAGTTACTGTATCAGCGTCGTGAACACTATACCGCCGAAGTGCCCTGGTATGTAGAAGTGCTGACCTGCGGCATCGATGTCCAGGATGATCGGATAGAGTACGAAGTGGTGGGTTGGGGAGCGGCTGAAGAAAGCTGGTCTATTGATTATGTTCGGCTCTATGGCGATCTGAGTCGACCAGAAATCTGGAAGATTCTGGCTGAAAAGCTCCGTACCTCATACCGGCGACAGGATGGCGTCCTGATGAATTTGGCCCAGATCTGTATGGATTCTGGCGGCCACTTTACCGATGAGGTTTATGCCTTCTCCCGTAAACAGGGACCGGATTGGCTGATTCCCATCAAAGGTGCTTCCCAGTCTGGTAAGCCCATCGCCACCTTCCCGAAGACACGCAACAAGAAAGGCGTTTACCTGACTCTGGTGGGCACAGACACGGCCAAAGAGCTCATTTATCAGCGTTACCGAATTTTGGAACCGGGGGCGGGTTACTGCCACTGGCCGGTGAAGGACTGTTTTGATGAAGACTATTTCAAGCAGGCCACGGCAGAAGAGAAAGTCCGCAAATACAAACACGGGGTCGCTTATTTTGAGTGGGATGCTCGCAAGAAACGCAATGAGGCTTTGGACTGTCGAGTCTATGCGTTAACTGCAGTGCGTATCTTGCAGCAACACCGTGGATTGGATCTCGAGCGACTGGCTGAACAGCGGCCAGAGCCGGAAGTCCAGATTGAACAAGAGCAAGCGGAAGCAGCG
>NZ_JBPCXO010000274.1:0-7301 GCF_051008435.1 Endozoicomonas sp.
TACGACGCGGGTCTGTATATCGGGTGCAATATGAGTCATGACTGAGAGTGAAGAGAAAGGTTTAGTAGAAAATGGCACAAAACTCTGAAAAATCCAGCCTATTTTGAGGGGGCTGAATAGTTACGAAGTGGCATCAATGATAGAAGTTGCGGCTAAAAGAGGGGTTTCGGTCAACTGGCTTGCTCAGGGAGAAGGTTCAGAAGTGATGCTGGGTGCGTTGAAGGATTTGAAACGGACTCCGCAAAGTGAAGTAGTCAAAAATCAGTTTGGTAAACAAAAACTGTTCTTTTCAAATCATACAGCCAGTATTCGAGAGCTGGAAAAGCTGATTGACGAACTGGGCCTTTCTAAAGACAGTAAATGGTTTAACTCTGCACCACTGGATGTTTTTGCTGGGGGAATCCGGAAAAATAATCTTGTTGCAGAAATTGTGATGGCTGGTAAAAAGGCAGCACAAGAGGCCAGAGATAACAATGAAAGTGTCATTGGTGCTCATAGTAGAAACATCAGTAAGAAGGTATTGAATACACCTGTTGCAGTAACGGCTCTTGGTGGTTATGGAATGGCAAAAATGTATGGGCAGCTTGGTAGCGAAGCGCTCGGAATAGGTGTCGCTGCTGTTGCTTTTGCCACGCTCAAAAAGGGGCCAGGGTTGTTGGATGCCATAAAGACTTTGCACGCTCTTGCTAATGGTAAAGGAAGAGGTACGTGGTATGACAGCAATGAGCAGTTTGTCAAAGATGTAAGACGAGCCAGAGCGGTAGCATAAATAATGTTAAAGAGACTGTTTGCATCTAGAGCCAAGCCGCTTGGCCCTGACATGAAAAAGCTGACGCACTGGAAATTTGATCTTTCCGGAGCGGTCTTTGAAATTGCACTACCATATTCGAACACGGATATGTTTGGAGAATCAAAGACTGATTGTGATGTCAATATTAACGATCTTTCTCAATATTCTATAGATCATAGATTGAGAGAATCTCAGGGCTACTATACCTTTATGAGGCGTCATTGGGGTTATTGGGCTGGGTTTGGTCAAGATTCTTACTTAGGTCACAATACGGGTGCTGCGATGGTTGTCTTTGTGCCTGATCTACCTGAAGGCATGAGTTGCTTTTGCCCTCCACAACTGGAGCAGGCTGACACCCGGTCTCACTATTTTTCTGGTCCAGGTAGGCCTATGTCTATTGAAGATCTTAAAAACACTTTGGGTCCTCGGCCAAGAAGAATACAACCGCAAAAATGGAAGGTTGTGAACCTCAATGGTGTTCAGTGGGCTACTTATCAAAGCATGAGACCTCAGCCCGGTCTTACTCTTGAAGAAGACGCACACTTCAACAGTGCATGGATTACACCCGTTTCAGACTGTCACTATTTAAAAGTCATATTTCCAACCAGCCAATGGACGCCAGTGGATGACTCCCGTCGTGTCCTTGAAGACATGATTGAAACCATAATGTCTACAGTCACATTAACACTATCTCCCGAAGCTCAAGCACAGAAAGAAGCCGCTGAGAAAAAATGGCCTGATGCCAAGTACTGTGAATCCAGAGAGCCGGAAAACTGGGTCTATGAAGAGTTTGTATACCAACCTGAAACGGATACAACAGAGCATGTAAAGGCGAGTCCGCCACCGGCTTGGCAGCCATGACCTGATAGATGCTGCAATGGTGCGATGTGCATAGGTATTTTCTGCATAAGTACGACGAACAACTTCACTTTTCCTAGTACCTCGTATAGTATGTGCTCCACTGTTTGAGAGCAGCTACCAGACGCCGAGAAACTCAGTAGAGTAGATTCTCTGAAAGGTGTCCAAAAAGTGTCCATAAAACTGACCAGTAACGAAAGATATTGATCAAAAAGGACGTTATAAGGTAGAGTAGTCATCGCTAAGTGACTGAATTACTTAGCAATAGCGGTCGAAAGGAAGGATTCGAATCCCTCCCTCACCGCCAGATCACTCTTTCTCATCATTTATAAGCCTGCATTCTGGCTTAACTGATATTAGTCTTCTCCATTCTTGATTCCATACCTGGCTGTGTGTTGCACCTTCAACTCTGTTTATAGAAATGCAATTCTGGCGACTTAACGAATTTCGATAATGTTTTGATATCTGATAAGGAATGATAGGGTCTTTGCTGCCGTAAAAATGCAGCTGAGGAATTTGGCTTAGTCTCTCCTGAAAATCCAGTGGGTTCATTGCGGAAGGCATAGGAGTGACTTTATGGAATGCATTGGTAAAGTGCGGATCGAGATTGCCAGCCAGAGTCCAGATGGATGTCACATCTTTCCTATGTGCAGCAGAGAGTAAAGCAAGTGTTGCGCCTCCTGAATACCCAACTAGCTCCAGTTCTTTGTAGCCACCCATTTTTTTCAAATAATCGATAGCCTCGTTCATGCTTTCAAGAGACGTTGAGTCATAGCGACCAAAGGTCCAAACGGATTTATTGCACGAATCAGTCATGATGTACTGGCATGGTCTGCCCAAGTATGCGATATCAGCGTATGGATCTTCCAGCATAAGGCTATGTACCAATCTATTGACCGGAGTTGGGTTGCTAGAGGGGATGCCTCTTTTAAGCCAGGCTTTACCGTCGCCTTCTATATATATCCTTAATTTAAGAGTGTCAGGTCGTTTTGGTACCCAGGCTTTAAGGGTGTACGTTGAGGTTATAATCTCAATAGGTTTCAGCTGCTTTGAAATGGCCAGAGATTGAGTGGTAGTCGTATTAAAGGGAGCCGGTGAGTGGCAGCCATGTAGAAAAAGGCTAGAAAAAAGAATCAGAAGAATGTGTTTCATAGGTAAGCAGTGCTTTTTTAGTACTATTGTACCCTTTGAATTATCGAATGTTTAATGTTTTTTAATAGAGCCTTCCTGTAACAGTATTTTAATACTCTGGATATGAATGTTAAATAAATACCTTTAAATTGAATATATATTGAAATTAACAACCGGTGAAAGTTAGTTGATGAATTATATTTGATCAAATTTTTAATTTAATAGAATCTAGAGAAAAATTAATCCCACTTTTAATTCTGAAACAGTATTTAATATTGCTTCTACCCCTCTGTACGATACCCAGCCTTCAGGCTCCTATGCCTGAGATGTCCATTGATTTGAAAAAGCTCATAAATGAGAAAATTCAACGAGCAAAACATCCAGACTAGAGGTTGGAGTTGGAGTAATGAGACAAGTTCAGGTGTTTAAAAAGACACTGCTTTCCGTAGCCGTTGTAACGGCTCTTGGTGGTTATGGTAATTATTCACAGGCTCAATACCATGTGGATAATGATTTCTTTAAAACAGTCGATAAAGTCGATCTTTCCGAGATGGTTAAGGCTCGGGATGAATTGGAGGCAGATGATCCGCTGAAGGCGCAAGCTGATAAGGCTGTTAGTCGTTATGAGACTTATAAAACTAAGTACGATGAAAAGCATACAGATGCAGAGCGTCTGTTTGTGAATGCTAATTTCTGGAAGCAGCTGCAAGCCGAGGCGCCTGGATTCTTTTTGATGGGGGCAAATAAAGCTGCTTCTGATGATGGAGGGAGCACAACTTCTGAAGAGCAGTCAGGTGATAGCCAGCCTAAAGAAGAAAAACCTTTAGAAAAGCGTGCAAAAGCAGTTCTGACAAAGTTCGAAAGAAGTCCTGAAACCCTGGGTACAACTGAAGCAAGGTCTCAATTTAATGGAGAAGACCATGGTATTCAGCAGCGTCTTGTTAAAAGGGCAGGGCAGAGCCTTCAGCAGGCTCAAGAGAAGCACTTGAAAGGCTTGTTAGCGCTTAGTGATTATAAACTCAAGGAAGCCATTCTTGTTGAAAAAGAAGTCATGGATGAGGCTACTAAGAAAACCAAAAAGGTTAAGGTAGCACCTGAGGCTGTTGTCCTTAGAGGTATGGATTTAACGGATGAAGGTGTTAGAAAGGCTGTTCTTGAAAAGTTAGCCAAAATCGATGAGGTTTTTGAATTAAAGACCGCTGGTGATGGCAAAATTACCCAGTTAGGCTTTAAAACCAAGGTTTTGGACTTAGCTGGCGTCAATAGTGGCTTTAAAGACGGAGAAAGACTTCCAGTGGTAGCTTCGACTGCAACTGGCGAAGGTGTTGATAATAAGGCGCATGGTACGGTCGTTCTTTCTGAGAAATCCAGTGCTGTGCACGACGGGTTTGGTACAAAAGAACGGGCACTGGATGCATTTGTTGCTAAAGAAGGAACATCTGTGCGTGTTGCGAAAGATGGTGTTATCCGATCCACCATCATTTATCTGAAAGACGTTGATGACGTTTCTGGTGTAGGTATCGAGGGTGAAGGAAATCAGGCAAAAGAGGCTCGTACTTTTGTCGACTTGATTGCTGCTCTTCCAGAGCAAGTTAATGTTATGGAAGAAACCAAAAATGAAAAGGGTGACACAGTTCAGAAGCCTGTAGCTCGAAAATCGACGATTGCGGTTATCGAAGGAGCGAAAGAAGGTAATGTCAACGTAAAAGGCCATGAAGATGTACGCATCACAGGGTCCAAGTTGAAAGTCAGGCAGGTCGGTGTTGCTGAAGATGGTGTTACTCCAGCTTCCACAAATGTTCATCTGACAGACAGTGATATTACTGTTGATGCTGGCTCTGATGATGCAGCTCAAGGTGGTAAAGGTGTCGTAGCTGGTCAGAACATTGTTCTGAGTAATACTCGTCTGCGTATTCAGGAAGAGAATAAAATTCTTCTTGAGGATGCAGCTTCAGGCGAGTCTGAAGGTGATGACAAAGCAAAAGATAAAAAACAGCCCAGATCAATTACGGTGACGGAAATTAAGGCTGTGCCTGTCAAGGGCCTAAATGCTCAAAGGGCAATGGAAGGTTCTACCGACGGCTTTGATAAGCATATCGTTGCTGTTGATGCTGAAGATGTGCCTGATGTATTTGAGGTTAGAAAAGGTTCTGTCTCACATGTCAGTTTGACAGATTTTGAAAGGGTTTTGGTTGAAGATGGTCAGCTGCATGCTGATGTCGTCAGTACAGCTGAAAAGCCATTGGCCTCTTTTGATCTGAAAGGTAAGGCGACTGTTCGTTCAATCTCTAAAGAAGCTAAGCCTGTCTTTGTTAGCAGAGATGCAGATGTAACTCTGGCTTCTGGTCAGGAGGTCACCAAACATATCCACGGTTTCAGAAACTTTGTTCTGGACGGTGGTTCTCTGGAAGGTGATCTGAAAGGTTTCGCTGCTGATAAAGGCAATGAAAAAGATCCTAAACGTTTCACTGGCTCCACTGTTACTTTAAGAAAAGGTACTTTGAAAGGTGGTGAGATCGGTGGCGTTGTTGACGGTGCTGATAATGAGCACGTCAAGGAAGTGCGTGTAACTGGTCTGGTTGAAGTTAAGCCCGGTACTACTGAGCTGGCTGCACTGGATGTTGATGAAACGAAAAAGGCCCAGAAGGCAGTCTATCAATCGACTGACCTGAATCAGGCAAAAGTTGTTGCTCCTCTGGTTGTAGATTCTAAGGGTTCCCTGAAAATCTATAAGACCTTTAAGCAAGGCAAACTAGATGGCAAGGGTAAGGCTACTACGGCTTACGCACCTTCTTTGTTGGCAACTAATGGCAAAACACTTGAGAAAGGTGCAAGCCTGGTGTTGGCTGTCGATATGCATGATCCATCTCTGGCAGCAGTACCCTATGCCAGTGTTGATGGTGCTTTGAAACTGAAAGGTCAGAACAAGGTTAATCTTGACCTTTCTAGCATGGATGGCAAGAAGCGTTTTGAGCATGCCAGAAAACTCTACCAGGATGCTAAGTCAGGTAAGGCTGTCGCGACTTCGATTGCTGCAGTGGAAGCTGATAAGGTGGAAGGTAGTTTTGTAGCTCCAGAAACAGGAAGTGTCTTCCTGGATGCTTCTACTAGCGGGTTTGCGAAGAATGAACAGACTAAGAAGTCTATGTACTCTCTTGATCTGAAGTACGATCCAAATCCAATGAATAAGCTGCGTACAGAGCATGGCTTGAATGAGAATCAGGCGAAGACTTATGTTGCCATGAACGAGGCAGCTATGACTGCGGCTCATATGCCTACTTCTGAAGCTATGTATAACACTGTGCAGTCGGCTGATGATGGTAAAGCCATTGCTTCAGTTGTTGAAGATGTCATGCCAGACCTCCATAACGGAGTTGGCAGGGCTGCAGTGACTTTGCAGAACAAGGTGAATGAGTCTATCGGTCGTCGTCTCAGCAATGGACGCACAGGCATTAGTGCAGGTGATATGTTTGAATCTCAGGGATTCTGGGCAGAATATATCTTCAGCGATGGAAAAATGGATAACAAGGATGGCGTCAAGGGTTATGAAGCCAAGGTTAATGGCGTCACTCTTGGTGTTGACAGTATGCTGAATGATCAGATGACTGTTGGTTTTGCTTTCACATTCGGCGATACAAAAGTTGAAACCAATGATGTGAAGCGTGACACCACCACTGATACTTATATGGGTACACTCTATACTGGTTGGATGCAGGATAACTACTTCCTGGATGCCATGTTCAGTTATGGTCGTGGCACTAATGAGTATAAGCGCTATTCAGTGGCTGATAAGAGCATCAGCTACAAAGGCGAATCTGATAGTACAATCTGGGGTGCCAGTTTCGTAGCGGGTTATAACTATCAGCTTAATCAGTGGATTCTTCAGCCACAGATTGCGTTCAACTACGCCAGTGTTGATTTTGACGATTTAGTTGAAAAGAAAGTCAGTGGCGGTGGTAACTTTGCTGAGAAGCGTAAAATGAAAGAGTTCGAAGTCATGGAGCTGGGCGCAGGTCTCAAGCTGTTGGGTGATTTCGAAGTTGGACGTGGCACACTTCAACCTGAGTTCGTCTTGATGGGTTATCATGACTTTAAGGATGATAAACCAGAAGTAACTGTGTCTTTCCTGACTGGGCAAGGAACACCTATCACTCTGACAGGAGGCGATCGAGAGCAGAATCGATTCCTGGCCGGTTTGGGTGTTAGCTATAAAATGGAGAACAACCTGAGTCTGGGACTGCACTATGATCATAACTGGATGGGTGACTATAAAGCAGACAGCTTTAATGCCACTGTCCGTTATGATTTCTGATTAGTCATAGACTAACGATTAACCACCAGCGTCTGTAACAAGACCTGAACTTTTTGCCCCGCTTCTGCGGGGCTTTTTTGTTTGGCTCTTAGCGGATTCCGGGGAGCTGGAAACAGGATGACTTATGTGGCTATGAATAGAAGACGTTTTCTTGTAAAACAGTGTCATGAAACTTTATGATCTCCTCGATAACGCCAAGTGCTATGAACA
>NZ_JBPCXO010000275.1:0-15405 GCF_051008435.1 Endozoicomonas sp.
AGGGCTGCGCTTGCCGATACGTCGTTAAAAAATGACTCAAAATGCTCATTTACTGAATGTAAACTCCGCTTTTTCGTCATTTTTTGCCTTGTCTCGCCTGCGCTCGCTACCTTTTGCGACAACCTCCAAGACGAGGAGGGTTTTAGACTAATCGATAGGCTCTACATTCAATTCTGATCTTTCCAGACCACCCAGACGAAACTCTTCCTCTTCCTGAGTTTCATAATGGTCCTCTTCCACCACTGGAATCACTTCATCAACACTGAACATGACCGTTGTCGGGGCTGAGAAGTTAGGCACATTGTCATAGCTAAAGACGGTGTAGTACTTCGGAATATTGGGGTTACCAAAATCGTCGTAAGTGTATTCGTCCTGTCCTCCATAGAGTTTAACTCCGTCCAGAGGAGAACGGGGCGGCTGGAAACGATTCCGGACCACATAGCAACCGACAAAATCTTCATCATCCGGATTTTTCCAACTCAATTTCACCCGACCTTTTTCCATCACAGCAGTGAGTTCAGAAGGTGGCGTAACCGGAATTTTCCGACGTTCTATGTATTCAATAACCAGCTCTGTCTGCCAGGCATCCCCATCACCATGCCAGTCGATAATGGCATTCTTTTCCTGAGAGGGCGTGGTTGGACGAACTATCAGATAGACCGGTTGCTCCTTGCCGTGTAATTCTTCCAGAATCGTCCGGCAATAACTGTCAAACATGAAATGATGACTGGGATTGTCTCTCAACTGAGCATTACTGACTTCATAGCCCAGGTACTCAATCTGCTGTCTATTCTGGACGTTTTCATAATCCAGCTCTTCCAGCTCGGCCAATTCAATGGTGAAGCGGATATCCTTGCGGGTTTTCAGCTGGTTTTTGGCTCGCAGTTTAATATAGGCAGATGTGATGACTGTTTTTTCAGGATCAGGCAGCCCTTCAAGGTTAAAGGCCAAATGTCCGTATACCTTGTCACCCTCCTCATCAAAACCGGATTTCAACGTACCCGCAACAACCGCCTGCTTATCAATGGTATGAAGACTGGAAGGCTCCAGGTGCAATTGCTGACTGGAGCGGGTATAGGTCAGCTCCATACTGGGACGATAATGAATACCCCCACCAAAGCGCCCATAGCCAATATCAAACTGCATCATTTGAGAGTCATTGCCCAAAGGCAACTCATCAGGCCCTTCAATACGAAGTATTAAGCGACCCTGTTCTATCTGTTGTTGAAGCAGACGCTTTTCGACCGCAGAGAAGTCCCAATCCATCCATATTCCCTGGGTCAGACTGTCGGACTCAATGGCATCACCCAAGGTTTGTATGACCGATGCTTTGGCGATCTGATCGTAACTGGTGAGATCACTGATTTCAGAACTGTCCAGAATGGAGACAGACCACTCACCGTACTTTTCAATCTTGGCATTCACCCGGTTCATGGGATAGAGAGAGAATGTCGCTTTCTTGATCAGAGCGTCCGCCGGCATATTCTCCAGATTAAAAGCGATCACACCGTAGCAGCACCCTTTATGTTTATTAACACCCACAAAAAGAGAGTTATGACCAAAGTGATCGGTATTGCGCGTGAGCGTCTTTTCTCCCACATACCCCACCTCTTTTCTGGCAGGAAACAGGGTATATAAAAATTCGTCATTCGCCATACGGGTTCTGACTTTCAGCATGGGAGTAAAAGGCGATTTGATGCCAGAAACCCGGTCGACAGCCCGAATGGTGTAGTAATAGCGCTGACCACTCTTCAGCTGCACATCGGTATAGGTTCTTGTGCCAGTGACTGCAATACAGTTTTGCTCGATGCAGGGTTGCTTGGGAGATTCATTGCGATAAATTTCGAAGTAAATATCGGACTGACTGTCATGCTCCCAACTCAACACCACATCCTGGGCAGAAATCTGCTCTGCCTTCAGTGAAGTGACTCGTTCAGGGGCGTGGTGCGAGTAATTGATGGCCGATTCAAGGGCATACAACAGAGCCGGAATGTTCTCATCCACACTCTGAGACATATTCATGAGGTAGTCAGGAATATTCCGTGTGCCCACTTCAACAACGGCAGACAGTATTCCCTTACTGTAATAATATTCACGACCACTGCCGTGAATCAGATTAAAGGGCGGCTTACCACGATGGATACCATACTGCCGCCCGGTCACCTTGCGAATTTCTCCAGCCATATTGGCACAGAGCATATTCAGATCCGTTCCCTCAATCTCTTCTTCATGATTAAACTTGTGGGCCGGGAAAAAGACATTACCCTGTGAGTGATAATCAAGAGCTACGGTAATGTTGGGGCGATTATCAACAAAATCCTTGATAGCCCGGGTCTCTGGCTCAGAAAATGCTTCTGGACCACCGTAAACCACAGAGCTGGTATCGGTATTTTTGCGGAATCGAACCCCAAAGTTCCGGTTCAGGTCCACACCAAAAGTACCGTCGCCGTTATTGCGACGATTCTTTCGCCAGAAGGAAAAATGGCGACGGGAGTATTCAAAACCATCCGGATTCAGACAAGGCACCATATACAGTGTATTGCGAGTGAGCGCCCTGAGCAGTTTTGGGTTGGTCTTATAGTTTTCAATAATGTAGCGAATGAATTTATTCGCCAGCTCTATACCAATCCACTCACGCGCATGAATTGTGCCGGTGTATAGAAGAGCCGGTTTTTCATCCGCATAAGCCACATCCTGAGAGACAGTCACCAACATGATAGGTCTGCCTTCCCAGGTCTCTCCGATACTCTGGAGACGGATCAGGTCAGGGTGCTCGCCCATGGCCTGTTTAAGAAAATCGATGGTTTCCTGGTACGAAATATATTGTTGTTTCATAGGCTAGAGACTTGTAATTATGATGAAGCATGCCTGGGAGCCTGAGCGAGTATAAAGCTCGGCCTAAAATCCTTGTGTTGACTTGGCAAACACTGACAATAGCTTGTTAAGCTTATGAATCGGTTGCCAGAACACTTTTGTTCATTGTCGTATAACTTTACCCTGTTAGGATGACTTTCCCAACCACAGAATGAAAGAAGCACGACAGAAAAGTGGCCCTGTTGCCCAGGACACTGGCGTTGAAACTCAAGAGGAGGGAATCTAAACAGAGGGGGTGAAAGCCACTGCCCTCACCCCATACACGCTACCTTAAAATCATGGCTTCTCAGTGCAAAGACAAAGTATCTTCAATACCGGTGTCCAGTGCCTGCAACCTGTCGATTGAGCCAACCTCTTCAGAGGACACTGCCCTGCCGTCTTGACGGTAATTGTCCTGACGATTCCAGACTTCACTGGGCCACTCTTCTTCGTATCGATCATGGGTATCAATAATGGGATAACCCTCTTTGTCCATACGAGTGAAAGTTTCCGCCGTATCAGTCATAGGCTGCGCTTCTGCTGAGCGACCAAAATGGATGTATCGCATAGTTCTGAGTACTGAGGAAGACATCTTGCCCAGCTCTTCCCAGTTATAGAGAGGCAGATGTGGGCAGCGCATTCTACCGGCTGACAATTTCCACATCAGGTACTGACCAATCCAGTCCCGGATATAAGGGAAAGCAGCAAACGCCGTTGCACACTCCAGAATACTGTATTGATCATCATGGCTCACAGCAATATCACAGGCCCAGTATTCAGCATTGGCCGCTTTGGATGCTCTGACTGCTACTTCCAGGGCTTCTTTAGGCACATCCATATAGTCCATGCTGCCTCCCTGTGACGTATTGGTCAGCCATTCGCCTTCAGGAGGACGACGCCAGAATGCACACACTGGCTTGTGACCAATCAGCATCACCCGGATATCCGCCTTCATGGGGACGAAATCTTGAATATACAGAGGGTAATATTTCTTCTCTGCCATCAGTTCCAGCGCTTCGATCTTACTGTCCACTTTGTGGACGTAAAAGCCCCCATAATTGGAAGGACCATAGGAACGCTTGATGATCTTGGGATAGTCTGAATTTCTTAGAAACGCCCTGCCCTCGTCCTGATCATAAAAGATTCGGGTCTTGGGAATCGGAAGATGGTATTTCTCACAGAAGTGCGTCACATTTTCCTTGGATTTGTTGGCAAACTGGGCATCCATGGAAGGTACAAACTGCACCTCTGGCAGCTCCCGGGCAATCTCCCGAAAGGTTTCATAAGCGGTGGCCGGAATATTGCCGATCAGCACTTCAATATTCTTGCGCTTCACTTCTTGAATGAAGCGCTCTTTGTCATTGCCCCAGTGGTAAACGACCGTTTCTATCTTGTCAGGCCAGCCACGAAAATTGGACTTATCAAAAAAGCGCAGTACATGATCCAGATAGAGCAGCCCAATCTTCGGCAGTCTGTTGTTCTTATGCGGCATGAACAGCTTCCTCAACCCTTTTATCAACGCCCTCTTCAACTATCTTTTCAGAAAGAGGATTCATTTCAACATCAACCAGTTTGTTCACGGTGACTTTTCTTTCTATCATTTCAACAATTTTATCAATCTTGCGATCATTGAAATCCAGACCAAACTCTTCTTGATCCGGTGTAGCAAATGCTGGAATACCGTTCACTTCCAACACAACGTATTCTTCACGTTCCTGATCATAAATCAGGTCAACCCCGGCGATTTCCAGGCCGGTCACTTTTGCCGCCTTGATAGCCAGCTGAACCACTTCATCATTAGGTTCACGCGCAATGACGCTGCCACCACTGGTGATGTTGGTTTTCCAGTCATCCTGAGGTGCCTTGCGACCATAGCAACCCACATAATCACCATCTACGACATCAATCCTAAAATCAGTGTGATCGTTCTGAACAAAACGCTCTACAAAGAAGTGCTGAATATCAATTTTGTTGATAAAGGGTTGCAGCATGTCCAGAGCACTTTCATTGTCCAGACGAACAATACCGGTTCCGCCCCAGCCATCAGTAGGCTTATAAACAGCTCTGCCGCCCCAGTCGACCATACTGGCACGTAATGCATCCAGATTGTTGTGACGACACAGACAGTAGTCAGGCGTGTTTATCCCATGTCTGCGCAGCAAGTGGGTGGTTTTAAACTTATCTTCTGTTAAGGCAAAAGAACGGTAGTTATTAATAATAGGAATGCACCGGTCCAGCATCTCGTAAAGATACATTTGATACTGGGTTTGCTGACCTGCGTTGTAAGTGAAGAACAGGTCCAGATCTTCCATATTAACGCCATTGCACACAATTGAGCCTTTATGGGCCAGTGCTTTGGCCAGGTTGAGTCCGGAGATGACACCTATGTCTCTTTCTCTCAGACGCTCAATCAACTTTCGCTGGATAACATCTCCGCCACCATTCTGGTACAGCCAGAGTCCAACGGTGTACTTAGACATGATCAATTCCTGTAGAACTTGTCGGTGATAAATAAAAAATTGGAATTTGAGCAATAACGTTTGTTTGTCACATCTTAATTAGAAGCAACAAGGAAGTGTTATAGTTTCAGAATCAAGGAGATGGCATAAACACACTGAAACACCTGACAGTAGTTATCAGATGTTTACAGGTCTTCCCACAGAAGCCACAAGAGTGAAACAGCAACCTCTGTGCAACCCCTTAGATCCTGCTGCAAATATACCTAGCACCATCCTTTTTGTTAACTGACTTTTTAAGACATGCGCCTATTTTTTGATGCAGGTCAATTTTTCGACAGACTGTTACATTTTCCCCTCTTTTCAGAACAATTTCTTGTGTTAGTTTCAACCCTCTTAGCGGGTACTTGTTATAAAAAAATTAACACTTTGTTAATTAAGACGAATCCATAATCGTTAATTAACATACCCAAATCGATTTATTGAATGCCTTATTAACACGACGAAGAAACTGCTGTGGACTTTAAAGAACTTGCTTCTGTTATTGTGATCAATTCTCACACCAGGAATAAACCCGGTGTGGATCAAGTAGGTCAGATTTTCTCAGAATGGATGGAAGCATTGGGTTTTCAAACCCAACGCCATGAGCGGAAAGAAATTGGTGACCACCTTCACTTCAGATCAAAACAGACGGAAGGTCGTAAGCTACTGCTTCTTGGTCATCTGGATACTGTTTTCCCCATCAATACGTTCACCGACTTTCATGAAGATCAGGACTGGATATACGGCCCTGGGGCCTGCGATATGAAAGGAGGCAACCATGTAGCTCTGACAGCCCTTCGCCAGATCCATCGACAGCAGGGACAAATCAGCAACATTGATATGTTATTGGTCAGTGACGAAGAAACAGGCAGCGATGACAGCAAGTACCTTACAGCGGAGCTGGCACAAGACTACGACGCCTGTCTGGTTTTTGAAGCTGCCGGTGAAAACAATGAAGTCGTCATAGCCCGCAAAGGCGTCGCCACCCTGTTCATTGAACTGGAAGGTAAGGCAGCCCATGCCGGCAATAAATACACGGAAGGCTGCAACGCCAATCTTGCTGCTGCGAAGATGGTGATTGCGCTGACTGAACTGACCGATCTTGAAGCGGGAACCACCGTCAACGCTGGCAAAATGTCAGGCGGTATTGGTGCCAATACCATTTCCCCCAAGGCCAGCCTGACCATCGAATTCCGCTTTACCTGTGCATCCGAACGGGATCGAATCATGCAAGCCATTAAGGCGATAGCTCAGGAGTGTTGGGTCGAAGGGGTTACTGCTTCACTGAGTGGCGGTATACAAAGGGATGTTATGGAAAGCACTGAGTCACAGAAGGCTTTGCTGAACGAGATTGAAGGATTGCTCGGATACGCTCTGCCCACTGAAAAGCGGGGAGGTGTCAGCGATGCCAATACCGCCTCTGCAACAGGCACTCCTACCCTGGACGGCTTTGGTCCGTTTGGTGATGGCGACCATACCCGCCACGAAAGAGCCAGCAAGGCCAGTTTTGAACAGAGAATCCAGGAAGTCTCTCTGATTCTCCGACAGTTTAATACGATTTAAACCGCCTCAACCTTCCAGATCCCGAATATCCAACCTGGGGATATTCAAACACTCATGACGGCCTGGTCGCCCCCTATAAAGGTTGTTTCTCAAAGAATGGATACTTAGCAACCCCAGGGATAATGATTTTTCCTCACTGGCAAAGACTTCTGTCAGCGCCTTCCAGTCCGATCGTTGCCTCAATCTGTTTTGCAAAGAACGGTCCTCATCGATTAAGACTCGGGCCAGATTGGCTTTGGCATGACGTTTATCCCGCTCAGGTGCATAAGGATTGAGCACCACAGCGGAGAGATATTCTCTGGCATTCACCGGATATTCACTCCCTCCAGGCGTCACCAGCTCTTGCGTAGCGACCTCCTGCTTTCCTTCAGCGAAAAGAATTTCACAAAACAACCCACCCCATTGCCAGATGACATTGAGCAGGGTTTCGATCAGATAGGCGAAGTCTACCCCTTTTATCTCCCGCTCAGCCAGAGCCAGCTCCGGGTAACTTTTTCTTAGCCCGGAGGTATAGTTCAGCCCTTGAGAAGCATAAACCCCACCTTGTGGGTCTGTAGAAGCAGATGATGGACCTGACGTATAGACAGGTATTTGCGAAAAGTCCTGATGGCCATAAACCCTAGCCATGGGCAACCTCCGAAACGAACAAATTCTGACTGTTAGAACTTTTGTACTACATATAATTCATAACAAGGTTGTCAGCAGAACTAACAATCACGGCCCTCCTCGGCCTTTGTTGAGACTTTCCGCAACAAGATAAGTGTCAAGCTTATTGTCAGCGGGACGGTTATTCCTTAGAATATGCGCCCTTCATGGCTCACTGAATGTGCTCCATGAGTCTGGAAGTGGCTTATGCCGCTTCTGGAGACAAGCGTTGCCGGACATCACGATTACAGGAAATTATTCCATGGTAACAATTCGTTTAGCTCGCGGCGGTTCCAAAAAGCGTCCGTTCTACCATCTGACAGTTGCTGACAGCCGTAAGGCTCAAGGCGGCCGTTTCATCGAGCGCGTAGGTTTCTTTAACCCAAGCGCCCGTGGTCAGGAAGAGCGTCTGCGTGTGAACCAGGAACGCGTTGAATTCTGGGTAAGCCAGGGTGCAACCGTATCCGACCGTGTTAGCAAGCTGCTGAAAGACTCTAAAGCAGCCTGAGGTTGCGATTGAACAGACTTGAGCTTGTTTATAAAACAGCCTTGAGCGGTTTAAAAAAGCCTTGAGCGGTTTAAAAAAGCCACCTCAAAAGGAACAGAACCAGTGAAAACAGCATCAGCAACCACTCAACCTAAACAGGTTGTGCTCGGAAGTATTACTGGTGTGTACGGAGTGAAAGGTTGGGTCAAAGTGTTTTCACACACCCACCCCATGACTAACATTCTGAACTATAAACACTGGATTTTGCGCCAAGATGGTCGCCAGCAGACCATTGAAGTCAATCAGGGCCGCCGTCAAGGCAAAGGTCTGGTTGCACATATCGCCGGATGCGATGACCGGGATATCGCCCGCCAGTACTCTGGTGCCGAAATTCTGATCGCAGAAAGCGAACTGCCCTCTTTGGCTGATGACGAGATTTACTGGCATCAGCTTGAAGGTCTGGAAGTAATTACCGCTGACGAAGCGGGCAAGGATCTTCTGCTGGGCAAAGCCAGTCATCTGATGGAGACAGGTGCCAACGACGTATTGGTCATCAAAGCCTGCAAAGGCAGCCTTGACCGACGCGAACGGCTGGTTCCCTGGTTACTGGATCAGGTGATACTGGAAGTGAATCCGGAAGCAGGATTCATTCGGATTGACTGGGATCCGGAATTTTAAGCGTTATGAGTGAAACTGACATGGACAGCTCCGAGCTGACAAACAGCCCCGAGCCGATTTACAACCATGAACAATCACCCGTAACTGCAGATATGTGGTTTGGTGTCGTCACCCTTTTTCCGGAAATGTTCCGGGCCATTACTGATCACGGCATTTCTGGTCGTGCTGTAAAAGAAGGGATTGTCTCAGTGAAAACCTGGAACCCCAGGGATTTCACCCACGACAAACACCGAACTGTGGATGACCGACCTTATGGCGGTGGTCCCGGCATGTTGATGAAAATTCAACCTCTGCGTGACGCCATCCATGCAGCCAAAAAAGCTGCTGGAACCGATGCCACGGTAGTATACCTGTCTCCCCAGGGACGCCTGCTTGATCAGGAAGGGGTTCAGGAGCTGGCCGCTAAAAAGCGACTTATTCTGGTATCGGGGCGGTATGAAGGTATTGATGAGCGGGTAATCAACGAAGAAATCGATGAGGAATGGTCGATCGGTGATTACGTGTTGAGTGGTGGCGAACTCGCCTCCATGACTCTGATTGATGCAGTATCACGCTTTGTACCGGGCACCCTGGGTCACAAGGATTCCGCATTAGAGGATTCCTTTGCTGATGGCCTTCTGGATTGTCCGCACTATACTCGTCCTGAGGTTTTCGAGGGGCAGAAAGTGCCGGAAGTCCTACTGTCTGGGGATCATGCAAAAATTCGTGCATGGCGCCTCAAACAGGCACTGGGCAGAACCTGGCTGAGAAGACCAGAACTGTTGCAAGACAGAACACTGACCAGTGAAGAAGAAAAGTTGTTGTCTGAATTTATTCAGGAACAGAATTCTTCAGAAAAGCCTCTTCAGAAAAGCTATGGCAAGGCAGACTCAACAGGCGGAACACTTGACTAACGGGAGCAAAATTTAAGATGAGCAAGAACAGAATCATTGAAGCGCTCGAACAAGAGCAAATGACCAAGGAAATTCCAAGCTTCGGCCCTGGTGATACCCTGGTTGTACAAGTTAAGGTTAAAGAAGGCAACCGTGAGCGTCTGCAGGCGTTCGAAGGTGTCTGCATTGCCAAGCGTAATCGTGGCCTGAACTCCGCTTTCACCGTTCGCAAGATCTCTAGCGGTGTTGGCGTTGAGCGTGCTTTCCAGACATACAGCCCCCTGATTGCTTCTATCAATGTGAAGCGTCGCGGTGACGTACGTCAAGCTAAGCTGTACTACCTGCGCGCTCTGAGCGGTAAAGCAGCTCGTATCAAGGAAAAGCTCAACTAAGGGTCGCTTTCGCCTCCGGCGAAAACACCTTTTAGGGTTCCAAAGCCTTGGGCATGATGCCCAGGGCAATAAAAGTTCTGACAATCCGGCAACCTTGTCAGTCCATAAAAAAAAGCGACGAAAGTCGCTTTTTTTATGTTTCAAAAACAGAAATCAGTCCACCGCTTTGCTAAAGGACTGAACTTCTGCTGTGCTCAGGGCTAGAACGCATAGCTCATATGCAAACCAACAGCATTAATCTTGGCATTCTTATTCCAGTGGTAGTCATAGGTCAAACCCAGACCAAAGCCACTATCCATTGCCCATTCAGCACCGACACCCGCACGGTAACGTTCCTTATCTTTCTTATCCGCCTTGGTCATATTGATAGGACTCAAAGCTAATGTTGGACCATAGACACCAGAAATGGTGGTTTTGTTCTCATCATCATTAAAATCGTGATAGCCCGCCAGTAAACCTGTTAACAGAATATTACTGGCAGACCCGGTATCAATTTGTGTGCTCAGCTTAATACCACCACCCAGCTCGGAGATATTATAATTGGACGTTTTAACAGAATAAGTATTCAGATTTGCAACTTTATCTTCAGTAAAGTCATCCAGCTCATTTTTCAGGTAGTTGTATTCAACGAAGGGTACAAAGTCCACTTCACCGGCATAGAGATTAATATCGGCATGCAAAGTGACTCCCCAGAGTTTTGAATCGTATTTACCTTTTATTTTGTTACCGGCGACCTTACGATCCTGCTTGTTTTCTGTTTTACCAAAATGCAATGCAGCCATCAGATCGAACATATCAACAGCCCACTTTCCGTAAAGAGAGCCCAGAACATAATCCTGTTTAAGTTTTAGATCGTTACGAGACTTACTGGTTTCACCATTATAAAAGGAAAAAGCAAAACCAAAGGTAAACTCGTCCATCCTGCCGCCACTGAGATCATAGCCCACAGTAATACCGCCAGACTCCAGATCATATTTGCCAGCAGAATCATTCTCGTCTTTGCCGGTGTAATAGTTCACAACGCCCCAGAAATTATTGTCTGAAAAACGGCCTCCTGAGTTAAAACCGGAACTCCCTCCTGAACCCAGTCGATCAATAATACTGGAATTCACAAGCACCGTATTTTGATGAACTATTTGATTGGACTCCAGTCCCGATGAAACCAGAGGGAATGAAGGAACCGTTGCTATCGCAGGAGATACCGCCGCTTTAGGTAATGCGCCAGGACTCTTCTCTTCAGGGACTGAAGCGGGAGCTGCTGCAGGTTTTTCCGTCTCTTCTTTACCAGAATCTTCAACGTCTTCTTTAACAGGATTCGAGTTATCACTATTCTCTAAAGCAACTCGATTTCTTTCTTTGGCTTCCACTTCCTGCCTCTGTTCTTTCGGTGTTTTTCCGTTATCCCTGCTTCTCGCCTCTTCTTCTCTTTTCAGCCTTTCCTGTTCTCTTTTCAGCCTTTCCTGCTCAGCCAGATCATTCACGTACGAAGAAGCTTGCGGCACATTGAAGTCAAAGCTTTCTCCATATTGATTTCGCGTAGTGAAAGATGCTCCATTCTGGCCACCCGTACCACCTTGAGCCTCCGCCAGTAAAGAGAAGGGAGCAATCCCTACCAAGACCGCAGGCAGCAATAATCTTCGGCCTGACACCAGATGAATTTTTTGCATTTTCATAAAACTCGATTCAACAATAGAATGGAATAACCCATATAGAATAGAAATAATCAACGAAAGAATTCTAGACCATTATTTGGATAAGAAAACCACAAGAATAAGTTCCCGACCTTTATAATGATTAACGTAAATTTTTAATCGGTTAATTTCACTCTCACATATAATGCTATGGTCGAATAAAATGCTTTTTAATTAAAAGCATCATCCATATTCATTAAACAAAACCGTTCTTGAACGCATAAAAAAGCCCCCAGATATTACCAGACAATATTTCCATACAAACAAACGCTGAACTAATTTACTCCCGAGTGTTTCGTGACACTTTTTTAATTATTAAAAAGACAAATGCTGAATGAATATTTATTTTATATGATCAGCTCAGAAAATGCCTATGGATATCACAGCACTGTCACTAGATGCCAGGGGGCTTATTGCGGGTATTTAAAACCTGAATCTGATTTCTATAAAACACTCATTACGGCCAACTTGTCTGCATAATTTATATTAAGTAAGAGCTGAATACCTGAACGGGTAGTCATTGATCATTAATTTCTAAAAATGAGTAACATGATTATGTCTTGGAAGAGAAAACCGCTTTATGCAGTAGTCCCTTTATTGTGTGTAACAGCTATAGCCAGCTCAGTGAAGGCTGAAACCCCGGCAGAGGGATTTAATAAAATCCCCACTTATTCAGCTGTTGATGCCCCCAAACATGTAGCAAAATCCTTCAAGGATTACACAAAAGTCCATTCCGTCAGTCAGATCCGTAATGGCATTACCACAGGACAGCAAGTTTGCATTTACTCTCAAATGAAAACAATGGCACGCTTGAGCGCCCCTGGAGAGAGTCCTGATAACGTATCCCCTGAAATTTCTGTAAGACTCCTTGATGACGAAACACACAAGAGTATTTACCCACAAATACCAAGGGATGATACAGATGACCTGTTCTATGGACAGTTCGTGGTGATGGACTATACCACCTACTTAAACTCCAGAGGTGCACTAGAAGCCAAATCAGCTGCAGAAAATGACCCATCCCTGCTCTTTAAAAACCCGAGTGAATTTTACTCAAGGCAAGGCATGTTTATGGTCTGCGGTATCGTCGCTTCCTGGCTGGATCTGACGGATCAGAACGTCAAAAAGATAACCAACCAGACACTCCCCAAAGGGGTCAGCCAAGGCCCCTCTTTACCCAAACTGTCTGTTGAACATTTCGTCGAACTTAATTCTTCAGAGTTGGCTCAAGCTTATGTGAACTCACAAAATGCTTATGTTGATGACTCTGCTGATGGCTGGACTACACCTGTACGCTATGATCGAGGTAATTTCTACAGCCTTCAGGACAGAGAACGAGCCTATAAGTTTGGTGCTGAATTCAACGAAACCCGACTTGAAGAGCTGGGTATCTATAACAAGATCCCAGAAGAACCTGTCGCTTCCCCCTGAACGCTGACTGCCATGGACGGCAGACTCCAGCTTTCTTTACGATCAATCATTTTGCCGCAATAATAGGAGCTCAAATCTTAGATACAGACAATAATGCCCAACACGTCCATCGAACTGTTTCTCAATCATCTCTGGCTTGAAAAGGGACTCAGCGAGAATACTCGTTCAGCTTACAAAACAGATATTAATCAATTCTCTTCATGGCTCAAGCAAAGCCATCTCACCCCTGAAAAATCATCCACTTCAGATCTGACTGACTACCTTGCCTGGCGCCATACGCAAAATTTCCGACCCACTTCAACAGCACGAGCACTATCCAGCCTGCGCGGCTATTTCCGCTACCTGTTAAGGGAAGGAGAAGTCAGTCAGGACATTACCCACAATGTTGAGATGCCCAAACAAGGACGATCATTACCCAAATCCCTGACTGAAGCCGATGTTGAACATCTTCTTGCCGCTCCGGATCTTGGCACTGAACTGGGTGTGAGAGATCGCTGTATGCTCGAGCTTCTTTATGCCTGCGGACTCAGAGTATCGGAGCTGGTTAATCTTAGTCTGGATCAAATCAACCTCAGGCAGGGTATTGTTCGCATTCAGGGTAAAGGGGATAAGGAAAGACTGGTGCCTATGGGTGAAGAAGCCCTGAACTGGCTTCAGCAATACCTGAAAGAAAGCAGGCCCTTTCTCATCAGCAATCCTGAGAGCCTGGTGCTTTTTCCCGGAAGAAACGACAATCCGATGACACGCCAGACTTTCTGGCACCGGATCAAGCAGCATGCAATAACGGCGAACATTCAAAGCCCGGTCTCACCTCATGTCCTTCGACACGCCTTTGCCACTCATCTGCTGAACCATGGCGCCGACCTGAGAGTTGTTCAACTCCTATTGGGTCACAGTGACCTGTCGACCACACAAATTTATACGCACATCGCCCAGCAGCGGTTGAGCAAACTTCATGAATCTCACCACCCACGAGGCTGATGCAAATTTCAGCCTCTTTGTTGCTCAAAAGAGCCAGCCAGGCTCAAAAAATGAATCAAGAGCAAAAACTGTACGGAGAACTATTCTCATTTTTTACTAAAAACAGAACATCAAAATCAAACTCAATTCTTTCAACTCTAAAACAACATTAAAAAATCGATTCAACATTATTTAATCTATGTTTTAAGTACGAAAAATTTATTTTTTAATGATTATAAGAAATCAGCTACAGGCTATTTGAATAACAAAACACCGCATTAAGTTTTATTTAACAGAAACTCATAAAAATCGATTAATTCGGTCACTACGTATATTTTCATTTGTAAACTCCATGCAAACTTTTTAAACCAAAAGGGGGAAAGCTGTCACCCAGCTTTATCAGACCAAAACACACAGAAGATATTAATCGTTTAAAAAACACCCGCCTTTAATAGCAATCACAAGACTTAAGTCTTTTAATTAAAAAGCCCGGGTTAATATCTGAAAAATTGTAAAGGCTTGCGCTTTGAACTTACCGGATTCCATCAGACGCTATCTGACCCCATGGGCAGCCATAGCACTGTTGCTTTTGTCTTCAGCCGTTGTAACAACGGCTCAGGCATCCGACAAATATGAAAAGTTAGCCAATATGTGTCGTGCCTGTCATGGTCAGGAGGGAAGTAACGATTTCAATACGATCCCTGATCTTAAGTGGCAAAATCGCGATTACCTCATATCTCAATTACATGCTTTCAAAAGCGGGAAGCGACAGGACATTACCATGACCAAAGTCGCCCAGCTGTTAAGTGAAGAAGATATGCTGCGTCTGGCTGACTATTTCTACGCAGGCAAACAGCCTTAAGCTGGCATGCTGCCACTGTAACCTATAAATACGACTGCATGCCATAAGGTAAACAGGGCTCCTCAGAATGAACAGAAGAAAGTTTCTGCAGCATGCACTGACCGCATCCGCTGCTTCTATCCTGCCTGTGAGATGGGTATTTGCTGAAAACCGGCCGTCAGGGCTGGAGCCAATGGATATCTCCACCCTGAAATGGACCAAAGCAGAAGACCTGCCGGACCACTTCACCGTACTGAATACCAGCCCGCTGAATGCTCATCCGGCAGAACACATGCTGGACCCGGCGATTACACCTGCCAATGTACCCTTTGTACGTTGGAATGGCTTAATGCCAGAATTCGATAAAATTGAGGCTCTTTTGAAAAATGAGTGGGTAACCATGTATATTTACCCACTTCACTCACCCCATTGAACTCACCTGAAGGCTCACATGGAAGACCTGTTTCAGACCGCTCTTGGCATTACCGCTCCTT
>NZ_JBPCXO010000276.1:0-8511 GCF_051008435.1 Endozoicomonas sp.
GCTCAAATTTCAGTTCCACAAAAATGCACTTATATGGTGAAAACCCAGATGAGCAAATATTAGTCTACAGATGCTGATATTACTGAGTTTTTGGCAAATTTAACGATCATGAACTCACGGATTCAGGTCATTGAGAAAAATATTTTTGCTGTATCGTGATCAGTTTGTGCAAAACACTTTTCTTTTGTCAGTAAATGGGATGGCTGCGAGAATAAAGGGGGTAATATTTCAGTAATGTTGCAGATATGTTGGGATTTCATGACAGAAACGAATTTTTCTGAAGTTAAATCGAAGGCTCAAATCGTTCTAACCATTTTTATTTTGGTGTTATCGACTAAAAGCTTTTCACACATATTGGACTCTGCCGATGAGAACGTCATATCAGTCGATTGTACTGATTGTTCCAGTTCAGATGCTCATTCTCCCTATAAAATCAACATGCTTATCAACAAATATTTACCTGATTGCCTTGTGTCAGAGAAAGTGAATATTCAAAGGCAAACTGAGTTAGCAAACTATTTGGCGGAGTTTGAACATGGTCTGGACCCTTATTATATAGAAAAGAGTGTCTATAAGCCTGTAGTGACAGGAGTAGGGGCGATATCAACAGGGTTTGAGATCGAAGGTCTTGATGGTTTTCATATAAGGCGATACTCGGGGTTTGTTGATCACGCTAGTGCTGTGAAGCAGATGCAGGCAATCAATCATTATCGGGTCAAGCTTAAGGAAATGGGTATACATTCCAGCGGTACATGCCTTATAGCCATAAATGTCTCTGAGAAGGCGTATAGTTCGGTCTATATTGTACAACCCTTTCTTCGGCTTGAGCAGCGTGTCAAAGCTCATATTGAAAAGAGAGGAGATCAGTTTCTTAGCCAACTATTGGACAAACAACTACTGTGGTTCGAAAAGATCATTACATTCAATGAAAAAAATAAGGATTATAAAATCAGTGTTGACTTGCATTTGGATAATTTAGAAATAGTTGATCGTAATGAAGATGTTTTTGAAATCAGGCTCAATGATTTTATACCAGTACTTCTACAATATAAAGGCGAGTTTGTTTTTGACTTTTCTAACTTGGCATTGTCCGTTCTCTATCCATTTTCTGATTTATTTATCAAACCTGCAATGGTGCAGGCTTCTTCTGGAACTTTCACGCCGTCCGTGATAAGTGCACACTTGCTATATGGGTATGAGCAATATAAGAAAGTTGGAAGCTGGGGGTCTATCTCTAATTGGTGGTATGGAAAATCTGCTGATATTGGGTATCCTGAATGGATTATTACCCGAGTGAATCAGTTTCTGATATCACATGGGTATTCTCAAATATCGGAAGAAGGTGTGAAGAAGTATCTGGATAAAGCTATGCTTGCACAGGGGTGTGTAAAATATGCTCAGAGAATGACACAGCTTATACGGCATTATGTGCCTTTTAATTCTGAGTTTTATATGCATTCAGGTAATGCCAGTTTCAAGCGGTTGGGTTATGAAGATGATTCCGGTTTTTTCCGGTGCTTGCCCTTCGTTCTATTTCATGATTTTCCTAATCCTGACCAATGAGCTCTGTTGATTATCAGGGCTTATTGGCCATGTCTTGTTACAAGCCCTGATGATGTTCTTGCAGTGAGAGGTGATCACAGCTTTGATCGGTAATAGATATAAAAGGTCGAAGGACAGTTACTTCAATGATTTGAGTTCATCTTTGTTTTCTCATTAATCTCAGTGCGTTTAGTGTTACTAATACCGTTCCGCCTGCATCAGAGAGTACTGCAGCCATCAAACCGGTTACACCCAACAGGGTTGTCAGCAGGAACAGGGTATTAATCCCTAGAGCCAGAGCAATATTCTGACGAGTGATTTTTGCAGTATTTTGTGACAATTGAATCATATGTGGCAGTTCGACCAGGCGCTCGTGTGTCAGTGCTGCATCGGCTGTTTCCAGAGCCACGTCGCTGCCTCGCCCCATAGCTATACCGAGCTCTGCTGTTTTCAGGGCGGGTGCATCATTGATGCCATCACCCACCATAGCTACAGCACCATCATTTTGAGCCTGGATTTCTTGAATGGCTTTAACTTTATCTTCCGGTAATAGCTCGGCTTTGTAGTCTATGCCCAGTTTGCCGGCAATCGCTGCTGCTGCACGTCGATTGTCGCCGGTTAACATGACACTGCCAACACCAATGCTCTTGAGTTTTTTGATCGCTTCAATAGCATCTTCTCTCAGAGTATCTGCCAGTCCAATCAGACCCAGAACCACTTCTCCATCCTGAACGACGACAACTGTATTGCCCTCTGATTCCAGAGACTCGATGGTGGACTGGTTGTCACCCAGGTCTTTGTCATCAATATAACGGGGAGCTAGCACTTTTATAGCTCTGCCGGAGACGGTGCCTTGTACACCCCGACCCGTTAGTACGTGGATATCAGTTGCTTCTGAGAAAGCAAGATTTCGACTCTTGGTTTCATCAATAATGGCGGTGGCCAGAGGGTGGCTGGAACCCATTTCAATAGAGCCTGCCAGGGAGAGTACCTTATCTGCCTGTTCGCTGATGCCAATGACCCGGGTAACACGAGGTTTGCCCTCTGTCAGGGTGCCCGTTTTGTCAAAAGCCAGCTTCTTGATGTTTCTCAGTTGTTCCAGGGCTGCCCCCCCTTTAATCAGAGCACCGAAGCGGGCAGCTGAAGCCAGCGCTGAAGTGACTGCAGCAGGAATGGAAACGACCAGGGCACAGGGACAGGCAATCAGCAGCAGAGTCAGTGCTTTATAAGCCCAGGGCGTCCAGGCTGCACCCGCGAACAAGGGAGGAATGATCATGACCAGTGCGGCAAACCCCATGACCATGGGTGTATACCAAGCACTGAATTTATCCACCATTCTGGCAATCGGTGCACGACGCTCTTCAGCTTCTTCTATCAGAGTAACGATGCGATCAATGGCATTCTCACCGGGCTCTGATTCAACGGTTAAACGAACAGGCTTATCCACCACCATGGAGCCTGCCATAATCTTTTCACCCGCTTCCCTGTTGACGGGAATGGACTCTCCGGTCAGTGCGCTTTCATCAAAAGAACCCAGGTTGGAGTGCAACCTGGCATCCACCGGCAAACGATCACCGGGTAATACTTCGATCAGTTCTCCGGGTACCAAGAAGTCTGCAGGCACTTCTATCCGCTCACCGTCTTGTATTTTCCAAGCAGTGTCGGGCGTCAGTTGCATCAGGCTTTTAATGCCTGCTTTGGCTTTTCTTCCGGCAAAACCTTCCAGCATTTCACCGAGGGAGAACAGTAGCAGCACCAGGCCCGCTTCAACGGTTTCTCCCAGGAGCAGAGCCCCCAGTGCGGCAACGGTCATCAGGGTTTCAATACCAAACCAGGTACCATTGCGAATTTGGTTGAATGATTTTTTAGCAAAGGGCAAAACACCCAGACTGGTAGCCAACAGAAAACCAAATGAACCCCATGCCGGATCGAAAAGCATAAAGATTCCGGCAAGGGTCATCAGAACAGCCAGCATGGTGAACGTTGAATGAGCTTTCCAGAGAGGCTCTTCTTTTTCGTCCTGATCGGTACTTCTTAGGGTGAAGCCCAGCTGTTTCACGGTTTTCTGAATGATGTCGGGTGAGACTTTCTGATCCAGGTCAACCAGAAGGCGCTCTGTTGCGAAGGCTACTCTGACTTGTTTGACACCAGAGGTTGCAGCCAGTGCTTTCTCGATTTTTGCAGCACAGCTGGCGCAGTCCATTCCACCCACGGACCATTTATAGCGGGTGGTAGCTTCAATGGAAGTGACGGGCTGGACCACTTTATTTGCTGAGCAGCAGCTTTTGGTTGTTGTGCATGTGGACATAACTGCGTCCTCCCTGAAAACATATAAACATCTATTTATATGTTATGCCGGATTGTGCCAGAGTCAACCTGTTTTTTGTATAAACCTACGTGCTACTTATCAGGATTTTTGATGAGCTGAATCAGTGTCGGATTTGCCAGGGTTTTTGGGGGAGTGGTTTTAACCCGGAAATTTCATAAAGTGTCGAGCTTCTCGCTCTGCTATTTTTTCGGCTGACACATTTTCTCGTCATATTCATGCTTATTGCCTGGATCTGACGAGAAAATGCTGTCATGGCGGAAAAAGAGCTAGCGAGAAGCCGACGAGCGATGTTCGTTTATTTTCGTACACATCAAGAATCGAACAGCTCTGTATTTCCAAGGCCTTCAGCCTTATCAAAGCAGCTTTATGAATTTTCCGGGTTAAGGTGTGCAAATTCGAAATGGCTGGGCGATGAAGGGAAAATCGGTCAGGGAGTGCTGATGAGTTCTGCCTGGACTCGGAAGCGTCCAGGCAGAGTTTCGATAGTGCTTGTTCGATAGTGCTTGGTTGGTGAGGAATCACCTTGCTTATTGGTCTTACTTCAGAGCAACCTTAATAGCCTGCTCCGCACAAGCCTGGTCCAGATGACCACCAGGCGCTCCGCCAATACCGATACCACCGACAATCTGTCCATCAACCTTGATCGGCATTCCGCCACCCAGCAGCAACATCCGTGAATCCATGTCTTTCAAACCCTGCAGGAAAGGCTTGTCGGTCACCAGTTTGGCCAGGTTAGCAGTTGGTTGACCCATGGAGGCTGCGGTGAAGGCTTTCTTCTGTGCACTGTCGACAGTATGTGGGCCGGCCAACTCAGAACGACCGAAGGCTTTCAGGGAGCCGGTACGATCAACAACAGCAACGCTCACGTTGTAGCCATCACTTCTGCAAGATTGCAGGCCCTGGTTGACCAGTTCCAGAGCCGCTTTGTCAGTCAGGGTGGGCAGGGAGGTGGTGTTAGCCTGTGCTCCAGTAGCCAGTCCAGTAGCGATAAAAGCCAGTGCGATGATGCTCTTTTTCATGGTCGTATCCTTAATATTTATCTTGTTGTCTCTGTGTTTGGTTGCTGTTGTCTCAGCGCTTGGTTGTAGATTAGTGAGCCACCATTGCCCTGACCTTGCCTGAACATTACAGGCTGGAAAGGTTTCTTCTTTTCCGACCTTTTGCTGTTACTCTACCCTCGAAGAAAGATACTAATAATGTCGCCGGATTTTGGAGTAGGCTGTTGAATATCCTGGTAGTAGAAGACGATTCTGTAATATCCACCTTTGTCAGTGATGGCCTGAAAGAGCACGGGTTTGGTGTGACTCAGTGTCAGAGTGCTGAAGAAGCTCTGGATGAAGTCGTGGTTGAGCCTTTTGATCTGGCCATAGTGGATATCATGCTGCCGGGAATGAACGGTCTGGATCTGGTGAAAAGTCTCAGAGGGCAGGGCGTTACCTTTCCTATTCTTTTCCTGAGTGCTCGAAAGACAGTAGACGACAAGGTTTCTGGTTTGCGAATCGGTGGAGATGACTATCTCACGAAACCCTTCTCTTTTAATGAGCTGTTGGCACGGGTAGAGGTTTTACTGCGCCGAAATCAGTCGGCACAAACAGTGGTATCGGAAAAACTGAGCTTTCATAGCCTCAGTTTTGATCTGTCCCGCAAACTGGCCTGGCGGGGAGAGCGCAAATTATCTCTGCAGCCCAGAGAAATGGTTCTGCTGGAGTTTTTCCTTCGAAACCGGGAGAGAGTCATTTCCAGAACACAGATTATGGAGCATGTCTGGGATTATCAGTTTGATCCGCAGACCAATGTTGTTGATGTTCTGGTCTGCCGACTGAGAAGTAAAATAGACAAGGATGAGCCCATCAAGTTGCTCCACACGATCAGGGGGATGGGTTATGTACTCAGAGCCGGCGAATAAGTTAGTCATCAGTGAAGGGCAGGTCATGATGCCTACTAAGCGAGTACTTACTCTCTGGTATGGTCTCATTATGATGGTGATTGCTTCCGGCCTGGGCGCTGTCAGTTATCACCTGTTTGAAGAAGAGCTGGTCAGTCGGGATGCCCAGTTGCTGAAAGTCATTAACAATAATATGCAGCGTATATACAACAGTAGTGGTCAGAAAAAGATACTGACCGTGCTGGAGCGTGATCGTTATTTTCTGAGATTGAGTGGATACAGTGCCAGCCTCTGGGCCAGCGATGGTGAATTACTTTTTCATGAAGGCGTCGATCTGCCTTTTTCAACCACTGAAAAGCTGGATGATGGCAGTCTGGTCAGTCAACAGATTATTGGGACTCAGACACTGGTACTGAGTCTTTCCAGTGGGCTGCGCTATGAAGAGCTGGCGAGCTTTCGCAATGTTATGTTGTTGACGCTACTGGCTCTCTGGGCCATCAGTATTCTTCTTGTAGCCTGGCTCAATGATCGGATGCTTAAGCCCATCCGCAAGCTGGTGGAGCATGTTAAGAGCCTTCAGCGAAAAGAGGGCCTTCAAAGAAAGGGGTTGCAGGATCAACTGCCTCTGTCGTCTTCCAAAAGCAGTGAGTTAGGTCAGTTAACCCTGCTGTTCAATCAGCAGATGAGCCGAATTGATCAGTTGATTCGCAGCCTTGAAGATACTCTGAATGCAGCCGCTCATGACCTCAGAACCCCTTTGACCCGGATGCGGCTCAGTGCAGAAAAAGCCATGATCAATAATGATCCCCAAGCGCTGAAAGAGAGCCTGATGGATTGTCTGGAAGAAAGCGAGAGAATGCTGTCGATGGTTAATAGCCTGCTGGATGTCGCTGCTGTGGAGCAGCACCTTGACGCCAGAGATCGAACCCAGGCTAATTTAACGGATCTGATTACTGAAGCGGCACAGTTGTATGAATATCTGGCAGAAGAGAAGCATGTCCAATTGCAATTCGAGCTGCCGGATAGCATGACTGTAATGGCCAGCCCAAACCGATTGCGGCAAGTCTTTGCCAACCTTTTGGACAACGCCATGAAATTTACCCCTGAGCAGGGGAATATTGTGGTCTCGGCTTGTAAAGAAGGTGACTCGTGGCGGGTGTCCGTAAAAGATACGGGCAGGGGGATTGCCGAGTCTGATCTGCCTCATATTTTCGATCGTTTGTATCGAGGAGATGCCAGTCGAAAAACACCGGGTTTTGGTCTTGGGTTGTCTTTGGTCAAGGCGATTGTTGAAGCTCACAATGGCAGCATCAATGTAGAAAGCAGCAAGGGGGAAGGGACTGAGTTTAACTGCTTGTTGCCAGCCGCTTGAAGAAAGGGAGCCAGTAAGGCTCCCTCTTACCGGTTTATCTGTGACGGATAAACTGGAGGAATTCTTCACGGGTAGGCTGGTTTTCACGCATCAGACCCAACATGACAGAAGAAGTCATGGAAGAGTTCTGTTTCTCTACACCACGCATCATCATGCACATATGTTGTGCTTCAATCACCACACCAACACCTTTAGCACCTGTGGTTTCAACAATCGCATCAGCAATTTGCTTGGTCATGTTTTCCTGGATCTGCAGGCGGCGGGCAAACATATCCACAATACGGGCAAACTTGGACAGGCCCAGAACCTTGCCATCGGGAATATAACCAATGTGGCACTTGCCAATGAATGGCAGCATATGGTGTTCGCACATGGAGTACAGCTCGATGTCCTTGATCACCACCATTTCGCTGATGTCGGATTCGAACACCGCATTATTAACGATGTCCTCAAGGCTTTGCTCATAACCGCGAGTCAGGAACTGCATGGCCTTAGCGGCACGCTTGGGGGTGTCTCTCAGGCCATCCCGGTGAATATCTTCTCCCAGGGATTCAAGGATGGCTTTGTAATGTTCGCTCAGTTGTTCGGTCATGGCTCGCCCAGTGGTGAGTAGTCACTCAGTCAGTTTTGTACAGCTCATGGGGCAATGATAGGGTTGCCCGGAGCCCAGCATGAAAATAGCAGGGGTCTGACACTGCCTGTCTTTCATGGGAAGTTCATATAAAAAAGCGGCAAGAGTTTAACACAAAGGGGGCCCGGGTGAATGGTTTCAAAATATGACGGCTGAAAATAAATCAGAATCCATTAAATAAGTGGATCTATAGTTTTGTTTCAGCCTCGGTACCTTTCATTTCACTCTAATCTGCGGATTAATGTTTCTTTGGCTTTGTTGAGTTCTTTAAATTTTTCCTCATTATCTTCTTCTGTTTTATCTGGATGGCATACCAATGCTAACTTTCGAAACTGTGAGTAAACATCTCTGGATGTAACAGTACTACTTTCAGGAAGGCCCAGCTTTTTCAGAGCCTTTAGTACTTCATTACTGCAGAGATCAAGACGTTTGAAAGAGGGCTCTTCGGCAGTCGCTTCGAAGGTTCTGATAAAAGATTTTACTTCTTTTTCTATATCGCTAACGATGATATGAATCTGCTCTGGATTGAGACGGGAAAGGCTATTAGTCAATAAATCAACACCGGCATCAAAACAGTCCAGGTCTGTGTATAAGAAACTGGCACTCCATTTTTCACGGAGCTTAGCCCGGATATTTCATAAACATGCTCCCGCTCTCACTTGCCCTTTGCCGCTCTAAGGGAGTTTTACTCAGTCGACCGTACTCCCCGGTACGGCACTCCTTCGCAAAATCCCTTAGAGCGACAAATGCCT
>NZ_JBPCXO010000277.1:0-16345 GCF_051008435.1 Endozoicomonas sp.
GCGGTGGCGCTCCTATAGAAGTCATCAAACAGTACGTTCAGCAGCAGAGAACACCGCATTAGTCGGCTATCGCCGACGAGCTTACACCCCCGCACTCAAAGTACGGGGTTTTACGCTCAACCGATAATATTTCCGACGACAAATGGTCTTGGAACCAAATCCATGTAACGACTGCATGACTCACTGGACTGAATCAGCTTCCCAAATAGTTCCAATACTTTAAAATTTATGTTCCAGTTCTTGGCTTGGTTACCGTATATAACAGACAGGGAATTCTCTGAATTCATCCTTTTCTTGCTCTGTGAGAGGGTCCATGCAAAACGTCCTTTATCTAATATGCGAATATTGGCTCAATTTTTCAAAATATTGATTTAAGTCACCTTTGAACGTAACTTCCACAACAAAATCCAGAGAATCTGACAAAATATACATTTGTCGTCCATCATCATAATCAAAAGAATACATTTCAAGATTTTTTTCGGAGGAAGCCAGATGTTTAACACTAGAGCTGAGCCCTTCCAGAAAGCCTTTTTCCTCTACTGTTTCAGGATTATTAAAAGCACCTTTAAAGAAGTCATAAGGTGATTTTTTTGAACCAATGAATTCAATTTCCTCTTGATCTATCCAACGATAGATAATACTGCCCCCTGCCTTAGAAAAAATAATTGACGACTCATTGAACCAGACCTTTTCGTAACCAGCAGGAGCTGGTAATGACACCTTTCCTTTAACTATCAGTTCTTGACCGTCGCTTACATTATGAGTGGTATCTGAACGTGTGGAGACGCTAGTTTGGCAGCCAGACAACATTAGCGTTATGACCAACAGAAAATATACACTTCTTATAATATACATACTTTATACCTTCTGAACGTAAGACTAACTATACTCTCTGGAAAAATCGTTTAACATTTCTCATTGCTCCCTTAGACATTTCTACTCAGTCTCCAGATACATACCAGAAGCAAATACACCTGTTATGACTTCGTTCTTTGCTTTGGACTTTTCGTAGGACTCAATCGTTTCGTATAGCTCATCAACTTCCGAATCCCAAACCTTATACCCATAGTCAACAATCGCTAGAACCGCCTCTATTTCAACGTACTTATCCTTTAACTCAGTTCTAAGTAGACTTACTGCTTCCTCGATAGACTTAGCCGGAACAATTGATCGGCCATAATACCATTGACTTCCATCTTGCTCATATGTACTTGCTGGCTCGATTTTGGCTTTTGTATCAATGACCCAAAATGTAAGCATTAAAAACACCTCTAACTATTTTTGTTACAGCTCGAGAATCTCAAAATTCTTGTTTGCAGCCTGAATGCCCATAGCGAAAGAAAAACATACTGTGCCACACTCAGCTATGAAAAATCAGCATTGTAATATGTTTTTCTCAGCCATCTATTTTTATCCTCCTGGCGCTTGCGCCCATTCTAAAGCGTGCCCGAACTCTTACCTATAAATCAGTACGGACTTCAAGGGCACGCTTTAGGCAACAAAGCTGTTACCGGCCCCCAGCAGAGCACCTTCTGCCAGAATGCTGTCCTTGACCCGTTTCTTGTGGAAACCCTGGCTACCATAACTGGCATCCAGTGCCCAGGCACGCTTCATGAAAATATGCAGATCCACTTCCCAGGTGTAACCCATGGCACCGTGCGCCTGAATACCATTTTTGGCGCCCAGCAATACCGCTTCAGAAGTAGACAGTTTGGCATGAGAAACACTTCTGCCAGCGGTGGAAAGCCCTTTGGAAACATCATAAGCGGCGCGATAAAGAGGAGCTTTGGCAAACTCAATTTTCACTGCAACGTTGGCCATATGATGCTTAACAGCCTGGAAAGAACCCACCGGCTTGCCGAACTGTTTGCGTTCGTAGGTGTAATCTACGGAAAGATCTACAATTCTTCGGGCCAGTCCCAGCTGCTGGGCAGCAACGGCCAGAGCACCACGATTGAGCGTCTCATCCCAGAGCTTTTTCCCTTCTTCCTCTCCAGCCACCAGCGTTTCAGCAGAAGGTGTCCAGGTCACTCTATAAAGCTTACGACTAGGATCTACTGACTCATTGAGTGCCAGCTCCACCTGCTCGGAAGGAACAGCATGAACTTCACTACCGTTAGGCAGTAACAGCAAGTCAGCAATGTGAGCATCCGCAACCAGAGGGTTATTAGGATGACCCACTGCTACACTGGCCTTGCCTTCAGCGATACGAGGCAACCAGCTTTCCTTGAGATGTTTTCCATTAGCTGCAGGCACCTGCTCATTACCCAGTGAGCTGATCAGAGGCACTGCAACCAGAACACTGTCGACCAGAGGCTCTGCCAGAGCAGCATAACCGCACTCTTCTGCTAGAAGAATAAAGTCCAGTTCACTCATGCCCAGGCCACCGAACTCTTCCGGTACTGTCATGGCGGTTAAACCCAGCTCTGCCAGTTGCTCCCAGAGCTCATTGGAACGCCCGGATTCTGTTGTCCACTGCTCACGAATGCGCTCAGGCGTCACTTCGTTGGTAAGAAAACTTTTTACGCTGTCATGAAAGACCAGCTGATCTTCGTTAAAGGTAAAATCCATCGACTGAGCCTCCCTTATGCTCTGGGCATGCCCAGCATACGCTCGGCAATAATGTTACGTTGAATTTCGTTGGTCCCTGCATAGATAGGACCGGCCTGGGAGAACAGGAAACCGTCCAGCCATTTGCCCACTTCACCTGCCTGAGGTGCATGAGGCCATAGCTCGGCACGAGCATTAAGAATACTCATGGCAGTTTCGTGCATTTTCTGATCCAGCTCGGACCAGAAGATTTTGTTAGTAGACGACTCAGGACCAATCTTTCCTCCTTTCACCAGACGGGAAGCTGTCATATAGGTTGTCTGGGTATAGGCTTCAGCGTCCAGGTATGCCTTGATCACCGCATCACCAATAGCTGGATCGCTGTTGTGATAAGGAGAGCCTGCTTCTTCCTGATTGGCTTTATAAAGCTCAACCAGACGACGGGCTGTTTCCTGGAAACGAGCCGGTGAACGCAGCATCAAGCCTCGCTCAAAGCCCGCAGTCGACATGGCCACATGCCAACCCATTCCTTCGCCACCCAGGACGTTTTCTGCGGGCACCTTAACGTTATCAAAGAAGATTTCCGCAAAGCCTGGCAAACCATCCAGTTGCTCAATAGGTCTGACGGTCACGCCTTCAGCATCCAATGGCACCAGAATAAAGGTCAGACCTTTATGACGACTGGAGTCAGGATCCGTTCGAAAGATACCGAAGGTCCAATCAGCCCAAACGGCACGGGTTGACCAGGTTTTCTGGCCATTGATGACATAATGGTCACCGACTTTTTCTGCTTTGGAGCGAATGGCTGCCATATCAGAACCAGCACCGGGCTCTGACCAACCCTGTGCCCAGACTTCTTCACCGGTGGCCATCATGGGCAGAAAACGGGCTTTCTGTTCTTCTGTACCGTACTCCATCAGGGTAGGTCCAAGCAGGAAGATACCGTTCTGGTTTACCCTGGCCGGTGCATTGGCGCGATAATATTCTTCTTCAAAGATCAGCCACTCGATCAGGTCACAACCTCGACCACCCAGCTCTTCAGGCCAGGTCACCATTCCCCAGCGACCATGATTCAGCTTGGCTTCCCAGTCACGGTGCTGACGGAAGCCTTCAGCCGTATCAAATGACTTGAGAGGCTCCGAAGGAACATTGGCTTGCAGCCAGCTTCGCACTTCTTCCCGAAAGGCTTTCTGGCTGTCCGTATAATTCAGATCCATGTAATTCTCCTGCCTTAGCCCTGCTCTTTTTCGGTAGCAAAGGATGCATCGCGCTTTTCTACAAAAGAGTCACGAGCTTCCTGAGAGTCCGGGGAGGTATAGGCCTCCAGGGTAAAGCCCTGTTCCGAGCGATACTTGTTTTCCAGATTGCCATCTTCGATGCCAGTGAGGGCTTCTTTGGCAATCCTGATCATACGAGGACTTTTATCTGCGATCTTGGCCGCTATTTCCCTCGCGGTAACACGAAGCTCATCCCTTGGTACCACTCTCTCAACGGCACCCAGGCGATAGGCTTCCTGAGCATCAATCATGTCACCGGTGAAATACATGTAGCGAACTTTCTGAACCGGGAACATTCGTTGCAAGTGAGCACCGCCACCCATGGCTCCACGATCCACTTCAGGCACACCAAAGCGGGCACATTCAGAAGCCACAATAATGTCTGCAGCACCGGAAATACCGATTCCGCCACCCAGCACGAAACCGTGTACCGCTACGATGACCGGCTTGGGATTCAAGTGAATAGCTTTAAAGGTGTCGTAGTTGCCTTTGTTGACTTTTACAATCAGATTGTCGTCTTCTGCCAGCTCTTTGATATCAACACCGGCACAGAAACCCCGGCCTTCTGCGGCAACGATGATGACACGAACATCGTCGTTCTCACCCAGACCTTCAATTTCTGCAGCTATGTCAGCCCAGCCTTTACTGCTGAATGCATTGACAGGAGGGTGGTCAAATACCAGCTCAGCGATACCGCCTTCGATGGCCACTTTGTATGGTTTTGTCATTATTCTAATTACCTTGAAAAACCTTGTATCAGCTTTTATGAATTGATGGGCGATACAAGATTGTTTCTATCGCTCATGGCTGTTTTCCCTGATGCTTTCTGATTCATGGCGGTCAGGATACAAATTGACTCAATTTATTCAAACGTTCGTCGGCTTCCTGGACTATTTCCTGGATGAGCTCTTCACAACTGATCAGACTGTTGATGACACCAGCGATCTGACCAGCAGGTAAAACGCCCTCAGCCGGTTTGCCATCCACCATCGCTTTCTGGATGACCATGGGGGCATTGGCAGACATGATGGCCTGAGCGGCCGTGACATCACCTGAGCCGCTCATTTGCACAGCACTCTTCAAAAGCTGAAAGACGCTCATGCCAGTATATTTTCGATAAGCCAGACCACTGGTCAGGGCCATAATCAGACGCTTGGTACCACCTGCATTTTCCAGCTTGCCCAGCAGTTCATTGGTGATCATTCTCTGAGGCATACCATCAATGGCTTTACTGATGATGACATTGGCAGGATTGGTGGTGTTGACGTAACGATCCAGGGTTTTCGGTGGCACCGGACTGTCGCTGGTCATCAGAAACCGGGTGCCCATGGCAATACCTTCAGCACCAAATGCCATGGCAGACACCAGACCTCGGCCATCTTTAAAACCACCGGCAGCCACAACAGGAACATCCAGGGCATCCACGACCTGAGGCAGCAATATCGAAGTAGGTACAGAGCCTGTATGCCCTCCCCCTTCTCCACCCTGAACAGTGACGGCATCAGCCCCCATCTCTACCGCTTTAATGGCATGTTTGAGAGCACCCACGGTTGGAATACAGACAACACCTGCCTCTTTAAGCTGCGCCACCATTTGTTTGCCTGGAGAACGGCTGTAACTGACCGCTCTGACACCATGTCGAACCACCCTATCGACAATGTCTCCAGCGTTGGGCTGGTACATATGAAAGTTGACACCAAAAGGCTTGCTGGTGAGCTTTTTGGTTTCGATAATGGCCTGTTCCATCGATTCCGGTGGAATGGTAGCGCCTGCCAGGAAACCAAAACCTCCGGCATTACAGGTGGCAGCCACCAGCTTTGGATCCGCTACCCAGCCCATGGCCGTTTGAATAATGGGGTATTCACACCCTAGCAATTCAGTCAGACGGGTCTTCAATCTCGACATCTTAAGCCTCCGTCTTCTCTTTATCTTTCTCCTGCCCTGCTTTATCAGGCGCTAGTGGCCTCTGGGAAGCCGCCATGGCTTTACCATCGAAGCCAGCCAGACGATCACCTGACACCATTTCATTGTGAGTGTGAGCAAAATGGTGGAGCCCGAACGCCATATCCATGGTGCTTCGCTTACCCATCAGGTCTTCTGCATTGTTAATGACCTGTTTGGTCAGCTGCAGACCCATTCGTGGCATTTTAGCGATACGGTTGGCTACTTCCAGTGTGTCTTCTTCCAGCGTTGCACGGGTAACAATCTTGTTCAGCATGCCCATCTGGTAGGCACGCTCGGCAGGCATACGCTCACCCAGGAACAGAAATTCTTTGGCAATGCGAGGATTCAGTTCATGCACGTGGGCAAAGTATTCCACGCCAGGAATGCCCATACGCACGACAGGATCAGCATAGAAAGAATCATCAGTAGCAATAATCATGTCGCAGACCCAGGCCAGCATCAGGCCACCGGCAACACAGGCTCCCTGCACCATGGCAATGGTAGGCTTGGGAATATCACGCCAGCGACGGCACATACCCAGATAAACTTCCTGCTCACGAGCATAGAGAAATTCGCCACCGGGTTTGTTCACGTGGTCATACCAGAGATGCTTGCGATCGAAGGTTTGGTCTACATCTCGCCCGGGAGTGCCGATGTCGTGACCCGCAGAAAAGTGCTTGCCCTTACCCGCCAGAACAATGACCTTAACGTTGTCGTCATTTACAGCCTGCTTGAACGCATCATCCAGAGCGTAAGTCATGGCTGAATTCTGGGCATTGTTGTACTCAGGACGGTTCATGGTAACGATGGCCACCTGATCACGTACTTCGTAGAGGACTATGTCTTCGTCAAGAGCCCTGTCTCCGCTATCGTTAGTCTTTTCTGTCATCGTCTGGATCCCCCGGAAATGACCTTTCCATCGGCAAGGCTGGTACTGCTCTACTGAAAGGTCATACCGCCTGATTGTTATTTTGAGTATCCATATTCGAACCTGTAGCAGCTCGAAATGAATGAATCAGTCATGAGCGACTGAAATAAATTTTTGTTCCCTCTGGGAATGAAAAATTTTTCACGGTGAACCGCACTGAAAAATTCCTTGAACAGTGACCGATTAAACCGGTTGGGGGAAGCGCCATCATCGTCCATCAAGACTAACGGGCTCGGGGGTCTGGAGAGCATACATAAATAAACCAATCGACTTAAACGATTGACTAACCACTCTGCTGAACTATCTTGCTTTTCTCTAATTGTTTCTGACTCTCTTTACTGAGTCATTCCATAGCATTGGTTTTCAGAACCAGAAACCCCTCATTAAAAATGATATCAATAGTGCTACTATACAACTATGGCTAATATCGAAGATATTCTCAGCCAGATGAACAGCAACCCCAAGAGCATCCGGTTCAAAGATCTCTGTAAAATCTGCGACTGGTTTTTTGGGGAGCCAAGACAGACAGGCTCCAGTCATCGTGTTTACAAAACACCCTGGAAAGGTGATCCAAGAGTCAATATCCAGAATGACAAGGGCAAAGCAAAACCTTATCAAGTGCGACAAGTGCTGCAAGCGATTGGTCGCATGGAGGCAGAGAATGGCTAACCAAGTAGTTGATCGATACACATATCGTGTCACCTGGTCTGAAGAAGATCAGGAGTATGTAGGACTGTGTGCCGAGTTGCCTGGCCTTAGCTGGCTTGATAAATCCCAGGAGCAGGCTTTGAAGGGAATTCGCCAGTTAGTAGCGAATTGCATCAAGGATATGGAAGCTAACAGTGAAGAGGTCCCTGAACCATTTTCGACCAAAAACTACAGCGGCAAACTTATGGTTCGAATCCCTCCTGAAGTTCACCGTATGTTGGCTATTCAAGCAGCAGAATCAGGTGTGAGCCTGAATCGATATATTTCCAGCAAACTGCATTGACCCAAAAACGCCATAAGTTCAGGGTCAATGCTCATCATGCTGTTTTCAATCAGACTGTCGCTGGAGAGAGTGCTTCAGTCTCGTCCCACTCATCGGCCTTGTTGATCATTTTCTTGATCATCAAAGAAGCCGCCAGAGCGACTACAACCATGACGACTGCAGCAACTGTCAGCACCATGAAGTAGTTGCCATAAACAGTCTGAACAAATGACTGGGTGATTTCCTGACCCTTGTCCATAGCTATAGAACCCGAGATCACGGCACCCACAATACCACTGAGGGCGATGGCAACGGAGTAAAGAGAAACAGAAAAGCCTTCAATCTCTTTCGGCGTTACAGAAATAATAAAGGCAACCACCAGAGAACCGACAATCACCTCTGCAAACGCCTGGAAGCCATGAATAATCAGAAAGACGTTGGGCGAAATACTGACATCCGGACCTACGCTTCTGACCGCATAGGTCAGAATTCCAAAGGCGATTGCAGTCATGACAAATGCGAACGAGATTTTGGTGGCCGTGGTGAATTGAATGCCCCGTTTTTCAAGGTTGGCAAACAACAAGGTGATCACCGGTCCCATGGCAATACACCAAAGCGGGTTCAAAGCCATGGCTGCTTCAGGCGCCAGCGGAATAAAGCCCAGCAAATCCCCTTTCAAAGTATTAATGGCCACGATGTTCATCGACGTCATCATCTGACCATAGTAAACAAAGAAGGCCGTAGTCAGGATCGCGGTCATGACCAGAATCGCCCCCATTCTCATGGCATCGGCCCGACCTGTTTTGAAGATCAGAGAGACGTAATACAGCAATGCTGCACCGCCGATGGCATAGACAATGTACTGACCGGTATCCATATCCGAGAACATGAAGAACACCATGCCCAGCATTGCTGCCGACAGCAACAGGAAGATACCCATGTTTTTGGCACTGACCGGCTCCTTATCAATGTCTTCACCCACACTTACCAGAGGCTTGTGGAAAATAAACAGAGCACCAACGGCAAACGCAGCCATTACTGCTGACAGTGTAAAGCCACCTGCAAACCCAACCGTCAGAACAAAAATGGGGTACAGGTACTGGCCCAGCAGTGCACCGACATTATTGACGGAATAGTTAATGGGGTAACCGTTTTCAAAGTCTTCATGAGACTTGAAAGTACGCTTATAGAGGCTTGGATAAGAGGGGGACATTAAACCCCGGGCATAACTGGCAAGCGCAATACCCAACAAACTCAAAGGTACATTCAGGGTCGAAGAACCCAGCACCAATAATGCATAACCGGCTGCAAAGCAGATATAGGCAATGGTCAGGGCACGTTTAGACCCCAGAAACTTGTCACAGATAATTCCGCCGGCAATAGCGAAAAGAGGCCCAATAGAAGAAAAGGCACCGACAACCATCATCGTATCGGCTTCGCTGTAGTTCAGTTCTTCCAGAAAGAAACGAGTCAGAATGACCATCACGCCATAAAATGACAAGCCAAACATCATTTGGCAGAACATCATAGATTTATTGAGTTTATTCCACATACCACTTCCAGAGTTCAAAATAGCCGGCCTATTGTTCAGATATTCACCATCTAATACATTGACCCAGGGCACGGAAGTCTGGATTCAGCCAATATGGGAAAGAGACGCTTACGCTTCTTGCGATTACTAACGCGTATTCGCCTCTGGATATATACATACGACTAAGGCAAAGTACTCATTTTCAATACAAGAATCGTCACTCACGAAAAGAGAGGGCGGTAGCGTGGAAGGTTTATTTTGATCGATGCACAACTTGTAATAGATGGACTGCTATGGACTCTGATATTTTGCTTTATCATCTACTTTCCTATCAATTACCTGCTTCTGATATTTTTTATTAGATACCTAAGAAAAAAACATCCAGCTCTATTGAAAGAATTTCATCATATAGGAATTTTATTCTCCACCAGACAGCAAATATCGACCCTCAGGAGATATCTAAGAGATAGATCATACTTTTCATCTGAGGATCCTAAACTCAGGAAATATGCGTCAATACTTAGGGGACTTTATGAGTATACTGAAACAGTCAGCTTTGGCTCCATCTCATTACTCTTAATCATTCTATTTTTATTGCCATATATCAATTAACCAAATACTTACTAAAAGAGAGATGGATAGTCGATGGGAAAGTCACTGATACTGAGATCTACGGCCTAGTGCAATCGAATTTTTTACAACTTAACCAAACCAAATAATAATGAAAATAGCTATTTCTCAAATGAAAATGTCTCTGACAGAAGAGGAAAATCTCTCAACTATTCTGGAGACAATTGAAGCCATTAGCCAATCAGGCGCTAAACTTTGTATTTTTCCAGAACTCGCCATTACAGGATTCAACGGCCCTGTGATCGTAAAGTCGACCCATGCAAAGACGAACGAGTATATTGCTTCAATCAAACAAGCATGCCTGAAGCATCAGATAGGAGTGCTTGTCGGATGTGTCATCTTCAAAAACAGTGAAAAATACAATGGAAGTTACTACATCAATGAGAAGGGAGACATCGAAGGCTACATTCTCAAGGAAGGGTTAACCGAAAGTGAGAAAAAAGCATTCTCACAGCTTCAGCACAGACCCACCTTCACAATAGAAAACATTAAGTTCAGTGCCATCTTCTGCAGAGAAATAGAAGATCACGAAACGATCCACTTTACCGAAGAGCCTGAAATTATCTTTTGGCCAAGCTATATAGGTGAACCCTAAGTATCTGATACTGATAATGATGACTATCACTCTGAAGCCACCTATTTCAGTGAAAAGTTCGATGCCAGTATTATTCAGGTGAACTGGGGAAATCTTGTACTTGCGAACGGTAAAATGAGCGGCAGTAAAATCATCAATAGAAAAGACAACACTATTCACACTCTTCCTGAAGATTCGGTCAATCTTTCGATATATGACCTGGCTCAAAATGAAGTGCTATCGCTATAGCCACTTTTACTGAACATTTTTCAATAAATAAGAAGGTAGCGGAGATGCTACTCAAATTAGTGCAAAACCACAGAACTACAGAACTACAGAACTACAGAACTACAGAACTACAGAACTACAGAACTACAGAACTACAGAACTACAGAACTACAGAACTACAGCAGAAAAAATCTTATCCACCTCAATGTCTGCCTATCGCATCGAAGCAGAACTGATAGGCGCAAGCGACTTCCCACCACTGAATGAGACCGTCGAAGATATTTTAAGCAGCCAAAATCACTTTTTTGGATTTATAAAGAATGAGAGTCTAATTGGAGTGATTGAGATAGAAGAAGCTGAATCACACTCAATCATCTCAAGGCTGGTTGTGTGCCCTTCAGTTTTCAGGCAAGGGATAGCCAGTCAATTATTGAGGAGCTGTCTCAATAGTGACACTGATTATCAGGTGACGACTGCCGAAAATAATCTTCCTGCCATTTCTCTCTATAAACGATTTGGTTTTCTTGAGTCAGAAACGTACAGTACCCCTGATCTGTCCGTAAAGCTGATCACTCTGAACCGCTCAGTAAAACTATCGGTAAATGAATCATATGAAGCTGGAATTCAGTAGTACCCTGCCTTCTCCTGAAGAATACGTAGCCATGAGAGAAGCTGCTGGCCTATCCGCCAAAGCACTGGAAACGGCCACAAAAGGGCTCCCTAACTCTCTATTTGGTGTGACAATTCGTGATAACGGTAAACTGGTTGGTATGGGCCGGGTTATCGGTGACGGTGCCTGTTTCTTTGAGATTGTAGATATTGCAGTCAATCCCTCTTACCAGGGGCAAGGCCTGGGTAAAAAGATCATGCAAATGATCGACCAGTATCTGGCATCTGAGGCCATGGAAGGATCTTATGTTTCAATGATCGCAGACAAGCCAGGTTTTTATGAAAAGCTGGGATACAAGCGAACAAATCCGGAAGCGGAAGGTATGTATAAAAGGCTGTAAAACTGGACTTACATCAAGACATGAACAACAAAGAACTTAAGATAAGAACCATCAAGAAATCAGACTGGAAAACCTACAAAGAAATCCGTCTTCGCTCTCTAAAAGATTCACCTGAAGCTTTCTGCAATACCTATGAATACGCCAGAAAGGAGTCCGATCAACAGTGGCAGGATCGCTGCAGGATCAAGTCTGATCAGAAAGCCCTGCCATTACTGGCTGAAGTTGATGGTCTGGTTTGTGGTGTAGCCTGGGGAGTTATCCACAGACCGGAAGATACAACCGCCAATGTCTACCAGATGTGGGTTTCGCCGGATGCGAGAGGGCTGGGTTTGGGTCGAGCCTTGTTAGACAGTATTGTGAACTGGTCCAGGGATCAGGGTATGGAAACCGTTACTTTGGGAGTGAATACAACCAATATTTCAGCCATTGCCCTCTATCAATCAATGGGGTTTGAAGTCTCAGATGAAACGGAACCAATGAGAGAAGACTCAGATGACAGGGTACAGACCATGATTCTGACTTTCTAAAAGAGTCCCGCTGGCAGTTGCACCCGGAGTTACAAGGCAGTAGTCTTTCGGGCTTCATTCGTTCTCTGATCCAGCCAACGGACCTCTCTATAGCCCATGATACGCAAGCCTCTTCTGCCACTGTTCAGAGTACTTTTTTCTGCCAGTCTGACATTAGCTGCCTCTGCCGCACTGGCATCAGACTATCAACCAGTCGAAGAAAAAGTCATTGCACTTGAAAAGCGACTGGATGCGAGGATAGGGGTTTCAATTTATGAGGTTTCAACGAAAAAAGGCTGGAGCTATAAGGGTAACCAGCGCTTCCCGTTGATGAGTACCTTCAAAACCCTGGCCTGTGCCAAACTGATGAATGATGCCGATAACAACAAGCTCTCTCTCAACTCCGCAACAACAGTTACCAAAGAGATGCTGGTCACCTACTCACCGGTCACTGCAAAGCAGGTTGGAAAAAACATCAGTCTGGAAAAAGCCTGCGAAGCCACTATGCTGACCAGCGATAACACGGCAGCCAACATCGTGCTTGAGCATATTGGCGGGCCTTCGGAGCTGACAAACTTCCTCCGCAGTACCGGCGACTCAGTCTCCCGCCTTGATCGCATTGAAACAAAATTAAATGAAGGAAAACCCGGCGACCTGAGGGATACCACAACGCCTGAAGCAATAGTGCAAACGTTAAACCAGCTGGTCTTTGGCAATGTCTTATCAGAGCCTTCTAAAAATCAGCTAAAACAGTGGATGATTGAAAACCAGGTGGCAGATGGCCTGCTTCGATCTGTTTTACCAGACGGCTGGTCTATTGCTGATCGCACTGGCGCCGGAGGCTATGGTTCGAGAGGTATTGCCGCTATCGTCTGGCCAGAATATAAGCCTCCCTTTATTGTCAGTATCTATATCACCGAAACGGATTCTTCATTTGACGCTAGAAACTCCGCTATAGCCGAGATCGGTGAACTCATTTTTAAATCGGGTCATTCTAACCACCCGCAAACCTCAGAATAAAAATAATGTTGAACAAACTGTTTGGGAAAAAAACCTACAAACTCTATCTGGGCAATATACATGTGGTTGAGCGTAAAGACCTGAAGCGTTTTTTCGACCAGCCACTGCCTCTGTTGTTCGAATCCAATGAATCGCTCTTGTATCGAAGGTTAGAAGAATTGTTTGAGCTGCCCTCTGCTCAAAACCTGAAAGAGGTCAGCCGTGATGATCTTGCGATTGATATCATTATCCCCAGTTACCAGGGCGGCTCATTTATGTTTGGCCTGGTAGGGGTTCCCGTGCCTCTCTTCTGGCGCCCAAAATTACAGATACTCAGCCAGATTTACAGATTGCAGGACAGTAAAGTCCTCAGTAAGGTAAAAGTCACTACCAAACAGCCATGGCGTCAGTTTTTCAAAAATCTCATTCCCTTCCAACAGTTCGACTCTGATGAATTAGAACCCTTACTTTTGATGAGCTGTGCAAAAGCCCTTGAACAGCACAGTAAAAAGCTGGACATTCATTAATGCTGACCCACTCTATTAGAAAATCGAATAGTAAACCGTATTAAGTAAGACCTGTAATTTGAATTAATTCAGCTAAAAAACGAGCATAAATTCCGGTTAAGGCATTGATATCCAAGAACATGCAAATTAATTAAACACCCATCCAAAAAACCTTTCTGTTGTTCCAAAAAAACATTGATTAACATATTAAATCCTATTTAAACACTTCTCGATTCCGAAGCCACTCCAGTGCCTTCGGCTGGGCGTCCTTTGTGCGTTTATTTGAGTTTGCGTAATAGGAACCAATGAGGATGCCGTCCACCCAGCAAACTCAGGAGACAAGTCAGAATAATTAAAACCGCTTTTTGCTTCATTACCCATGGAGAAAAAAAGCCCTGACTGCCCTTCTGTCGTGATGTGTGTCCTCTGGAATTACAGAAAGGACAAACACCATGACCGACCTTCTCTCTTCCAGCCGTCAGGCCTTGCAACTGATGGACCTGACTTCCCTGAACGATAATGACACCCCTGAGGTGATTATCGAACTCTGCAAAAAAGCCCAGACTGTTGCCGGCAATACCGCTGCCGTTTGTATTTACCCAAGATTCATTCCTGTTGCTAAAAGAACGCTGCGAGAGCTGGGTCTGGAAGACGTGACGGTCGCAACAGTGACTAACTTCCCGGCAGGGGATGACGATGCAGAGATTGCTGTTGCAGAAACCCGTGCCGCAGTGGCTTATGGCGCTGATGAAGTCGACGTGGTGTTTCCTTACCGGGCTTTGATGGCAGGTAACGAAACCATTGGCCATGAGATTGTCAGCCGCAGCAAAGATGCCTGCGGAAAAGATGTCAGGCTCAAGGTCATCATTGAAACCGGTGAACTGAAAGATCCTGTCCTTATCCGCCGTGCCAGCGAAATCTCTATTGAAGCCGGTGCCGATTTTATTAAAACCTCCACAGGTAAAGTGGCGGTTAATGCCACCCCGGAATCCGCCCGAATCATGCTGGAAGTGATTCGCGACAGTGGCCGTAAAGATGTGGGGTTCAAGCCCGCCGGCGGTATCCGCACTGCTGAAGATGCGAAAGAGCATCTGGCTATTGCAGCAGAGATCATGGGCGCGGAGTGGATTGATCGTGACCACTATCGTTTTGGTGCCAGCAGCCTGCTGGGTAACCTCCTGGTAGCACTGGATCTTCAAGAAGCGACTGAAGACAAGGGAGGCTATTGATATGTTCCTCCCACAGGAAGTTATTCGCAGTAAGCGCGAAGGCGAAGTGCTGAATTCTGACGCCATTCGTGAGTTTATTCTGGGCGTTACTGATAACACCGTTTCCGAAGGTCAGGTAGCCGCCTTTGCCATGGCCACCTATTTCCAGGGCATGAGTATTGAAGAGCGTGTCGCTCTGACCTGTGCCATGAGAGATTCTGGCGACGTTCTGGACTGGTCCGCTGACAACCTGAACGGCCCTGTTCTGGATAAACATTCTACCGGTGGTGTAGGCGACGTAGTCAGCCTGATGCTCGGCCCTATGATTGCCGCCTGTGGTGGCTATGTGCCCATGATTTCCGGTCGTGGCCTGGGTCATACCGGCGGCACTCTGGATAAACTGGACAGCATTCCCGGTTACACGACACAAGCTTCAGAAGCCTTGTTTCGTAAAGTAGTAAAAGAATCCGGTGTGGCTATCGTTGGCCAGACCGGTGAGTTAGCACCTGCTGACAAACGTATCTATGGCATTCGGGATGTTACCGCTACGGTTGAATCCATAGACATGATCACTGCATCGATTCTTGCCAAGAAACTGGCAGAAGGACTGGACGCTCTGGTTATGGACATTAAGGTCGGCAGTGGTGCCTTCATGCCTACCTACGAAAAATCGGTAGAGCTGGCCGAAAGCATTGTTCAGGTTGCCAACGGTGCTGGCGTAAAGACCACAGCTCTGCTGACTGATATGAATCAATGTCTGGCTTCCAGTGCCGGTAATGCGGTGGAAGTCAGAGAAGCGGTGCGTTACCTGACCGGCGAATATCAAAATGAGCGACTCCATGAAATCACCCTGGCCCAGGCTGCTGAAGTTTTGGTTTCAGGAGGCCTTGCTGAAAGCACCGATCAGGCCAGAGAGAAGCTTATGCATGCTCTGGAGTCCGGAAAAGCCGCTGAAATCTTTGGCAAGATGGTTCATGGTCTGGGCGGTCCTGCTGACTTTCTGGAAAATTACGATGAGTATCTTCCAAAAGCCTCCATTATCAAGCCGGTTTATATGGATGGTGAAGGCTATATCAGCGCTATGAACACCCGTGATGTTGGGCTTTCTGTCGTTCAGATGGGTGGTGGTCGTAAAGTGCCCACCGATCAGATCAATTATGCTGTTGGTATCACTGATATCTGCCGTCTTGGCGATAAACTGTCTACAGACCAGCCTATTGCACAGCTGCATGCCAGCGATAAAGAGAGCTGGAATACAGCGGCGGATATGCTGAGACAGGCGATCTCGTTAGCAGATACCAAACCGGATGATTCACCCTGTGTCTATCAGGTAATAGAAAGCTAATGCAGTAGGTTGGAGGCTGGAAAGCTGGAAAGCTGGAAAGCTGGAAAGCTGGAAAGCTGGAAAGCTGGAAAGCTGGAAAGCTGGAAAGCTGGAAAGCTGGAAAGCTGGAAAGCTGGAAAGCTGGAAAGCTGGAAAGCTG
>NZ_JBPCXO010000278.1:0-6056 GCF_051008435.1 Endozoicomonas sp.
TGAAATCGACACCGGCCAGGGCCTTTTTCTGCTCGTCCTTGCTCTCCATGGTGTCGAGCATGCGGGAATACATGAGGTAGGTGATCTGCTCAATCACAGTAAGCGGATTGGTAATACCACCGACCCAGAACTCTTCCCAGAGCTTGTCGATTTTGCTTTTCAGTTCGCCTGTGATCATGGAGGGGCCTAAATAAATAAAGTTGGAAGGGATTATAACGCCTGGATATGGCTGTAGCAGTGACTTTCTGCCTCCTTTAATGTGAAGGCGGGATTTCGCGGAGTCATGGGTTCGGGTAGACTGACGACAAGGGAAAAGTTTTATAAAAAAACCTTAAAAGGAAGTAATGTGAATAAGCCAAAGTTTTATAACTACCCTTCAGTCATACATTATTACCAACGTATCAGAGAAGATGTCTGGTCTATAACTGAGGAATCCTGGCCTAATGCTACTGTCAAAGGCATTTCACTTCGCACAGCAGAAATAGCTGATTCGTGGAAAACTCTTCAGGGTGAGGGGTATAGACGATCACGGGGGATTTGGGATTGGAAGAAATCTTTCACAGGCTACCAGAAAAAACCCAAGCGCTTTGAAATGTCGATCTGGGCAGGCGATGAATTGTGTGGCCTGACTTACGGCTCTGTTTCCAGAAACGGCTCCAAAATCTGTATGAATTTGATTGAAGCGACGCCGGTTAAACCCAGCCCTCTTGGTGAAGGCGTCTTCCCCATTCTTTCTTTTGGAGCAACAGCCTATGCTGATTTGCTCGGAGCTGATGAAATATGGCTGCTTGATCCTGTGCTGGGTGCTATCGATTACTATAAGAGTCAGGGGTATATGGCACCTGAACAGTATGGCAACAAGCGAATCGGGATGAAAAAGAGGTAAGCCTAATGATGTTGTCCGATGAAGAGTATGAAAAGCGGCGCGAAGAAGTCAGAAAGCGAATGAAAAAAGAAGCGGAAGAGGTTAAGCGCCGCGCCAGGGAAAGCGATATCGAGGAACCAACAGGAAAACTGACGGACCCTAACGAAGTTGACTGGATGAGGGATATTAAAAAAGATGACTGAACCCACCCCAAAATCACCTGAAGAGATTAAAAAATATCTTCAAAAGAACAAGGCCAGGCTTCTGAGAGACTCAAAAAAACTCGAAGCGGCTATGCGGGCAAATAAAAAAGGCCAGGGATAGGTATGACGTAGGTAATTCGTATTGGGTGTAGCTGAATGACATACAAAATTGCTCTGAATTACACCGACTACTTGAACCTGAGTATCAACAAAAAAAAGTTAATGTTGGCGGTCGGAAAGAAAATGGGTGGGTCAAAAGCTTTTATGAGCTATAGCCAGGATAACCGTTCGTTGAAAGACGTGTGGATTGACCAAGGCGGAGCTTTCGTGAAGGTGGAAGGTCTCAAAGCTACAGAGGCTCCCGACATCACCGTCTGGAACAGTGCCAACCTGGTGCTCTCTCCAAAAGCTTTTGATCTGCTGCATGATGAACTGAACAGCGATGGTGAATTTCTGCCCATTACCATCAACGGCTCCAACAGCTACGTGTTCAATTGTCTGAACGTTGTTGAAGTTGACCCATCCGCCAGCGAAGCTGATATCGTTAACGGCCTGTGGATGGGGATAAAAAAGCTGGGTTTTTCTGAAGGTGATGTAAGCAGTAATCTGATATTCAAAACGTCTTTTGATCGTTGTTCTGCTCTGTACTGTGGGGAAGCATTCAGAACGTTGATTGAGAAACACCAACTGACTGGCTTGCTCTTCCTGAAAGATCTCGTGAACGACTTCTAGCATGAGAATGAAAAGTGCAGGTTTACAGAATAGTTAGTGACGACAACTATGGCATTTTACTGCCAGACTTAATCGCTATTGGCCAGCAGCTTGATGACCCCTCTGAGTTTATGGAGGCTATTTCTTCAGCCAAATCACTGCAGTCTAGCTGGATCAATATTGAAGGAACACAAGACGACTCGGACAAGCCTGGTGACCTATGTCGGACACAGATCAATCATCTAACTCTGTCATCTAAGGCGGTCGATCAGCTTCAATCAGTGGTTTCTGACTCAGGTGAATTACTGCCTTTCTCCTTTCAAGGAAGCTCATGGTATCTGCTGAATGTACTCAACAGTATTCCAGCTATAGAGAATGAGAGCAGTATCAATCAATACAGCGCTGTAGAAGCTATTGCTTTTAATACCCAAGACGTAGAAAGCCAGATGCTCTGGACATCCTCTTTTGGTTATGACGGCGACATTTATTGCTCAGACAAGTTTATCGAAACCGTTGAGAAATCAGGCTTAACTGGATTGGGGTTTGAAAAGATTTATCCGCTTTCTGACAAATAAAAGAGCACTCTCCGGCACCTAACCGGAGAGCATATCTCTTAAGCTGACTTCCCTATATTGACAGCAAAACCGTCCACGATTTCCTTAATGGCCATCACCTGGGTCATGTCACTGAATACGCCAGTAATGCCTTCTCCGTGAATACGGGTAAAGGGCTGCTCGAACAGCTGCTTCATTTCTACGGTGCCGAAGTCCCGGATATGGTTTTTCAGCATATCCAGGAAACGGATCTGCTGGCTGTTGAGGTTGTACTGGGCGGCAAACCCGGCAAATTTATCCGCTACGGCACTGCTTTCCATACCTATTAATGTGCGCAGAATCTGATCCAGTCCGGCGGAGGCTTCGGGATAAAACTCTTTCAGCGTACGGATATCCACATTAGGGTTCTGTATCAACACCAGCTTGGCTAGTTCTTCCAGCTCTTTGTCATCCACTGGTTGCCCGTTACGAATTTTCAGTAGCACCGGATGGGTAGCAAACAGAGGTTCCAGGACACCCTGAACCTGCTGTCGATAGAGCTTGAGATCCACTGACTTAATCTTGCTTTCCCGCTGTCCGGTTTCATAGAGTGCCTGATCTTCTTTGACATCCAGATACACAGGTTCAGGCGATGGAGGAGTGACTTCGCCTTCCATCAGGTACATGATGCCTCTCAAACGAGTTCGTACATGTTCGAGCTCGGCAAAGCTTGCGTTCTGCCACCAGTCAGCGTCACGCACCTGATTGATAATCTCACCTTGTTGCTGAACCTGAGCCAGATGGGGCGGCAGCATATCCAGCTTTTTGACGACCGTTGACCAGGGTTTCATGAGATGGTCTTTATTGGTGTAAAGTGCTGTCTGAGCTTCGACCATATCCATATCAAAGCGCAGAGCATTGCCCTGACCTCGGACATCCAACCACTGCATCAAAGGGCCTATTTCATCCTGAAGTTGCTGCTGGGTTTGTGGTGCGAACTGTTCGAGGATTTTTAGATTTCTGAGCCTGTCACGAGTTTGCCACTTTTCCTGTACGGCAATGGAGCTTTCATCCAACCCTTCCACTTGTTCCTGTAATTGCCTGGCGATGGTTTTCAGGCTGTCCTGCTCAAACTTTTTCTGGGCGGCTTTGCCTAATTCAACCCAGGCTTCAAGACGCTTTTGAGCCAACGATTTGCTCTGGTTGACTTCCCCTTCTCCAGGGTTTTCTTCAAAGTATTCAAAGTTGCCCCAGTGATCGAAGATCCGGAACTTCTCCTTGTGTTTGCCCTGACCATACAGGTTTTCACAGAGCCGGGTTCCCCGGCCAATCATCTGCCAGAATTTCACTTTGGATTTGATGGGTTTGGCAAAGACCAGGTTCACTATTTCCGGTACATCAATACCGGTATCCAGCATATCCACCGAGATCGCTATGGTCAGCTCATCATTGGTGGATTGATCCCCTCCTTTGAAGTCGTCAATCAACTGCTCGGCACGAGGATCATAGTTATCAATCACCTGGCAGAACTTGCCCGCAAACTGGGGGTACATCTCATCAAACACACTTTGCAGCAACACCGCATGTTTATGGCTGCGGGCAAAGACGATACTTTTACCAGGCAGCTGATCATCTTTATCTCGCAGTCCGTTTTCCATCAGGTTTCGAATGATGACCCGGTTGGTATCCCGGTTGAAGATCGCCTTATCAACCGCTTTGGCTTCAAACTCTAACGTATTCGGGTCAATCCCTTGCTCTTCCAGTTCAGCAATCTGCTCATCGCTCAACTTGTCCTGCTTGATGCCTTCTCACAGAAGCTGTGTGGTGTGGGTAATGATTTCGTGGGGCGTCAGGTAAGAGTCGGCAACCGCTGCTTCCAGAGAATATTCAAAGGTAGGAATCCGGCCTTCACAACCAAACAGTCCATAAGTGGTGTGACCTATCATATCCACCGGTGTGGCCGTCAGACCCACCTGCAGAGCATCAAAGTATTTGAACAGGTCACCGTAAACGTTATAGATAGAACGGTGTGATTCGTCGGCAATGATCAGGTCAAAATAGCCTACATCATACTGGTCCATGATGTTCATCATGCCGGGATAAGTCGAGATGTAGATGCGGGAGTTATCCTGATATTTCTTGTCCGTTCTCCCCACTACAAAAATCGGGTCATTCACAAACTCATTGAAAGCATTGCGAGCCTGCTTTCTGAGTTCTTTGCGGTCACAGAGAAACAACACCCTTTTTGCCCAGCGGGCATCCAGTAACTTTTTGGTCAGAGCAATGGCAACCCGGGTTTTGCCCGTACCGGTTGCCTGAACGATCAATGCTCTGCGATGACGATCAGAAAAACGCTCACTGACACGACTGATACTTTCCATTTGATAAAGGCGGCCAGCAATTTTGGTGTCCACTGAAACCGACTCTAGAGGACGACAATTATTCCTTTGCTGAATCAGATACTGGAGGCTTTCAGGGCTATAGAAACCAAACAGTTTACGGGGGGGATAATTACGGGCAGGGTGGTCATCCCAAATAAAAATATCATTGCCGTTGGTGTAGAAAATCACTGGACGCTGGCCAGATTCCTTCTCCAGCCAGTTAGCATAGAGCTGGGCTTGCTTGCGGCCTTTTTCAGCATCGACTTTAGTGCGTTTGGCTTCCACAACCCCAATGGGTAAGCCTTTTTCGTCCCAGAGCACATAGTCTGCATAACCATCGCCCGTTGGAGTAGGCTGCTCCTTGACCGGATGTTCCTGGGTGACCTGCAGGGTATTTTGGACACCTTCGGCAACCTTCCAGCCTGCTGCCATTAAACGGGAATCAATCAGACGGCGACGTGTCTCCGCCTCATCCATATCCAAAACACTAGCCGCCTGCTCACCCTGTTTGCGGCTATGATTCAGCCGAGCCTCCAGCTCGTCGGCTTTTTCCTTGGCGATCTGAAGATCACGAAGAATGGAAATTTCCCGCTTCTGGGCTTCTTCCAGATCGGTTTTGGCTTGCTCTAATTGCTCCTGCTTTTTCTTCAGCTCTTTTGGACTGATATCAGGAGCAGATCCACCAGAAGCAGCAGGCGGATTGGGCAATTGAAATTTTGCAAAGTCATCCGCATGGCCACCCGCATACTTCAGGTACATCCAGGCCCCCATGATATGGGCTTCCTTTAGCAACCACTGAGCATCCTCAGCTTTTATAGGGTCACCATGAGCAGCCCGGTTGCCATGAATACGAAGCGCATCCATTTTCATTGTAATGGGTTTGGGGATGATGCTTTGAAAGGTATCGTCAGAAATCAGATCATAGACACTGGAGCGGTAGCCTTGCTGAAGGCGCTCATGACGGTATAACCAACGAACGATCAGCTCCAGATAATTGCGCAGTTTAACCACGCTGCTTTCAGCATCAGTGTGAACATACTGCTCAGCCTGAGCACCAAGACTCGCCAGTTCCGGCCACTTGGAGCGAAGCATTTCAAAGTTAACTGACGTCATGGGGCAAACATCCTGTTAAGGGGTTCTGAATGCCCGTTATTATTCTACTTTTGTCGCTTGTGAATCAAGATAGTGGCTCTGCAGACTAGTATTCATAAATATCCCGATAAACCTTCCTTCCTGTAACTCGATTCTGCAGTTTTTAGCGTTTGACGAAGGAAGATTCTTGTGGACTGCGGAACCAGTCTACTACTGTGACTCCTGTACCAAGCCTGGCGAGGTACAATCAACATCACAGCAGCAGGCTGGC
>NZ_JBPCXO010000279.1:0-8320 GCF_051008435.1 Endozoicomonas sp.
GAACGAGTCGAATTATTCGATGGATTCGTGAGAATAGTTGACCTATTTAATCGAATTCATCGAATAATTGGGCCGTTCTTTCTGGAATTTAGGCCGAAATAGTCTTAAGTCCGACAGGCTCCTAGGCTCTGGCACAGGATGGTCACTGGATTGTAATGGCTGAATCAAACCGATAGGATGATCTTTCAGGGATCTTGCACCAGGGAGAAGGGCCTTGCTCACGCCGGTCAAACTGACTGTCGCTATTATTCTGGCTTTTCTTTTGTCAGGGTGTGGCACCGCTTCAATAAAAGTCACCCAGCAAGACTTTGATCGGGCTAATGCCCATTGTCAGTTACAGTGGCAGGCAGACAGGACCAGACAACACCCTCAATGGTTTACCCGTTGGCTGGCCTGCAGATCTGAACATACCATGCCTCTTGAATTACAAGCCTACCCACATAAGCAGCGTGAAATCCGTCAAATGTACAGCCGTCTGATGCGAATGGGCCTTGCTGTGAATGAAGGTCGCTCAAAGGTCAGACCGGTCTACGATGAGTGGGAACGAATGCTGAGAAATATCGGCATTTTTAATGCGGCCTGTGTCAGAAACAGAGACGGCTCCCGACACTGTATGCCTGCTGGAGATTCAGTTTTATTCGTGAAAACGGAAGAAGGCGGAATTATTTCTGTCAGCGACCTGATAGAGCCCGACCAATAGCAACCGGTCAGAGAGCAATCATTCAACACCCCCCTTCCCTGCTTTTCAGGCAACACACTGCCCAATGAAACCAGGTCACTCCGTTTTTTTTCAGTCGTCTTCCAGAATCCAGAGCTTCGCCGCTTCCAACTGCTCAAATTGGAAGTGCCTGATTTTTGCTGCAATGAAGTGACTGGCCATTTTCTCTCCCAGATCCCCTACTTTTGCATTCGTCACCAGAGCAATCTTTTTAAGATGCTTATGATGGTTTTTAACAAATCGAAAATGACTGACGAGTGCCCCAAAAGATTCCCAACCCGGAAAATGATCGGTCCTGATGATTAACCCACCCAGATCGCCTTTTGCTTCAATAAGAGGATCAATCTGCTTTGCGGCAGCAATAAAATCCTCTTTGGAAAGGGGTCCATGGGGTTCCAAAAGGGCAATGCCGTCTTCCTTGTCCATTTCTATAGAAAGCATATTTGATCCCAAAGCCTCCGCATTTATGAAATACAGTTTTACAGCCATCACTATAGGCTGAATAACCGTCTTCTCCACTCCATAGAGCACGCTTTTTGGGAATTGCATCCCTCCTCTGGAGCTTGCCCCTCCGACCAGATGTCCTTATATTCGAGAGTTCCCGAGAAGCCAAAGTAAGAATAAAAAACCATGAACATCGCCATTTATATATACGACAATGCAGAAGTACTGGATTTTTCCGGTCCTTTTGAGGTGTTTTCAACGGCCAGTCGGGTCTGTGCAGACGGAGAGCCATTTAATGCCTTTCTGATAGGAGAAACCGGAGAGACAGTTTTAGCCCGTGCCGGGTACAGCGTGAATCCTGATTATGGTTTCTACAACCACCCTCCCATCGATCTACTGATGGTCGTCGGTGGTGTTCATCATGCAGAACTGAAAAAAACCCAGGTGCTCGACTGGATACGAACCACTTCGGCCAGTGCTCAAATGACCACTTCTGTCTGTACAGGGGCTTTTATCCTGGCAGAAGCCGGTATTCTGACCGATCAGAAAGTCACCACACACTGGGAAGACATTCCGGACCTTAAGAAACAGTATCCGTCACTGAATGTGGTTTCTGACCAGCGCTGGGTTCAAGACGACTCTATTGTGACATCCGCCGGGATTACCGCCGGGATCGACATGAGCCTTTCACTGGTCAGCCTGCTGCACAGTCAGGAACTGGCGGAGAAAACAGCAAAACAGATGGATTTTGTATGGAATCGTTAGCATCAATCCGCTAATAAAACAGCCATCTCTTTCTTTGAGTTCCATATTGAAGGCAGACTGATTCAGTTAACATAAAAAGCTCGAGACACCTGATAGAAATTATTATCAATGAGCTTTGGAGCCGTATATGAAGCAGAATATCTATGACCACCCTGACTTTTTCCAGGGGTACAAGGCTCTGAGAATGTCTGATTCTGGCCTGAACGGACTGCTTGAAGAACCCGCCATGAATTCGTTACTGCCTGATCTGAAAAATCTGTCCATTCTGGATCTGGGCTGTGGCATGGGGCAATTTGCCGAACGTGCGATCAATGAAGGTGCCAGTCAGGTGACGGGCATCGACATTTCAGCCAATATGATCAATGAGGCAAAAAGCAGGCATACAGAGCTATGCCACTTTATCCAGGTACCGGTTGAAGATTTCAGTTATCCCTCTGAACAGTATGACCTTGTCACCTCCTCTCTGTGCTTTCACTACATCAAAGAGCTGTCAACACTGCTGAATAACATTGCCAGAACACTCAAGCCTGGCGGGCAATTGATCTTTTCAGTGGAACACCCGATCTGTACGGCACTGCTTCAGGGATGGCTTGTAGAAAAGGGTGAAAAGACACACTGGCCTGTTGACCACTACTTTGATGAGTCAACCAGACAACAGCACTGGCACATTGATGGCGTCGTCAAATACCACCGAACCACCGCCACTCTTTTGAATACGGTTTTCGATGCAGGCCTGTCGCTGCAAAAAGTACTGGAACCGCAACCGGTTGAACATGCCACTGAACAGCTGCCTTCCATGGCAGATCATGACAGAAGGCCTGCTATCTTGATGGTTTCAGCACAGAAGCAATAGCCTCTTAGTATGATAAACATCGAATGCACTTGAGTGCTCTAAGCCAAAAGTGTCCCCCTGAATAACCTTCGTGCCGCCAACAGCCATTTGCTGACACAGCCAATAGCTCTTACACTTCCTTATTATTCTATCCCTATGACTTGAATCTGACTGAATCATGGTAGTCCTATCCTGTTTGCACGACTGATGCAGAATGTGACCTGGCTGCCTAAATCTTTACAAGTTTGTTCCGCATTTCTGCAGGGACGAATAGGAGACACTGTATGTCTGTTAGTCAATGTCCGGTTATGCATCATACCGCTGGCGGTGGTACTTCCAACGAGGATTGGTGGCCTAATCGATTAAAGCTGAATATCCTTCGACAACACGGTGACGCCTCAAACCCGATGGGGGCGCATTTCAATTATGCAGAGGCATTCAAAACCCTGGATCTCAAGGCGGTAAAAGCCGACCTCAGGATCCTGATGACCGACTCCCAGTCCTGGTGGCCTGCCGACTTTGGTCACTATGGCCCTTTCTTTATTCGGATGGCCTGGCACAGTGCGGGTACCTATCGCACGATTGATGGCCGTGGCGGGTCAGGAAACGGCAACCAGCGTTTCGCACCGGTTAACAGCTGGCCTGATAATACCAACCTCGACAAGGCCCGTCGCCTGCTCTGGCCCATCAAGCAGAAATACGGCAAAAAACTGTCCTGGGCAGACCTGATCATTCTTACCGGTAATGTGGCTCTGGAATCCATGGGCTTTAAAACTTTTGGCTTTGCCGGCGGTCGAGTGGATATCTGGGAATCAGAAAAAGACATTTACTGGGGTATGGAAAAGACCTGGCTGGATGATGAGCGTTACTCCGGTGAACGCAATCTGGAAAACCCTCTCGCGGCCGTCCAGATGGGGCTGATTTATGTTAACCCCGAAGGCCCCAATGGCAATCCTGACCCGAAAGCAGCCGCTGTAGATATCCGGGGTACTTTTGCCCGCATGGCCATGGACGATGAAGAAACCGTTGCCCTGATTGCAGGCGGCCATACCTTTGGAAAAACTCATGGAGCTGGCGACCCGGCAAAGGTTGGCCCGGAACCCGAAGCCGCAGGCATTACTGAACAGGGATTGGGATGGAGAAGCAGCCATGGTTGCGGCAAAGCCGGTGATGCCATTACAGGCGGGCCCGAAGTCACCTGGACCAGCCAGCCCACTCAATGGAGCAACCTGTTTTTTGACAACCTGTTTAAATACGAATGGGAGCTGACCAAGAGTCCTGCCGGAGCCTACCAATGGGTTGCCAAAGACAGTGAATCAACCATTCCTGATGCCCATAACCCGACCAAACGTCATAAGCCCACCATGTTAACCACCGACCTGTCGCTTCGCTTTGATCCCGCCTATGAGGCAATATCCAGAAATTTTTACGAAAATCCGGATCAGTTTGCCGATGCCTTTGCCCGAGCCTGGTTCAAACTGACTCATCGGGATATGGGGCCCAGAGCGCGCTATCTTGGCCCGGAAGTTCCCGGAGAAGCCATGGTCTGGCAAGACCCCATTCCCCTGGTTGACCATGAACTGGTGGATGAAAAAGACCAGGCAACCCTCAAACAGCAGGTTCTGAACTCACCTCTCTCCATTAGTGAGCTGGTTTCAACTGCCTGGGCTTCTGCCTCAACTTTCAGAGGCTCGGATATGCGAGGCGGAGCCAATGGAGCCCGAATCCGCCTTGAACCACAGCGAAGCTGGGGGGTGAACCAACCTGAGCAGTTGAATAACGTTTTGAAGCAACTGGAAGACATTCAGCATGCATTCAATAGTGCCCAGTCTGGCACTAAAAAGATCTCTCTTGCCGACCTGATTGTCCTGGGAGGCTGTGCTGCTGTTGAGCAGGCAGCCAAAAATGCCGGATACGATATTGAACTGGCTTTTTCTCCTGGTCGTATGGATGCCTTACAGGAACAAACCGATATTGAAAGTTTCCAACTGCTGGAGCCTGTGGCTGACGGCTTCAGGAACTATCAGAAGCATACAATGGATGTTTCTGCTGAAGCACTTTTGATCGACAAGGCTCAACTGCTCACCCTGACCATACCTGAAATGACCACCCTGATTGGCGGAATGCGAGTTCTGAATACGAACAGCGATCAAAGTCAGCACGGTGTTTTCACCTCAAAATCCGACACCCTGACCAATGATTTCTTTATCAACCTGCTGGATATGAACACGGAGTGGAAAGCAAAGTCTCAGGACGAAAGTCTTTTTGAAGGCACTGACCGAAAATCTGGAGTCAACCAGTGGGCAGCAACCCGGGTCGATCTGATATTTGGTTCCAACTCTGAATTGCGGGCTGTAGCAGAAGTTTATGGTTCATCGGATGCCGGTGAGCAGTTCGCCCACGATTTTGCAGCAGCCTGGGTTAAAGTGATGAACCTGGACCGGTTTGATCTGATGGCTTCCTGAGCCTGTTCATTTCGCACCACCTTGAGCTGAAAATGCCGGACCACCCGAATCATGAAAGAGGCTAAAGAGTCCGAAACAGCAGGATTTTCAATATAAAAAAAACCGCCAGGATCAGCTGGCGGTTTTTTATCATGGACTGAGTGTTACTTCAGTCTCAGGCATTGGCTTCCCGGGTAACGGGGACAGCCTGGCCATTTTCTTCAGCAGAGATGCATGCCGTAGCTGTGAAGACTACGTCGGTTGAGCTGTTCAGGGCTGTCTCGGCAGAATCCTGAACCACACCGATGATAAAGCCAACCGCTACTACCTGCATGGCTACGTCCGCAGAGATACCGAACAGGCTGCAAGCCAGAGGAATCAGCAGCAGAGAGCCACCTGCAACACCGGAAGCGCCACAGGCTGAAACCGCTGCAATCACACTCAGAATCAGAGCGGTAGGCATATCCACCTGAATACCCAGAGTATTCACAGCAGCCAGAGTCATCACAGTAATAGTGATGGCAGCACCTGCCATGTTGATGGTTGCGCCCAGTGGAATGGAGACAGAGTATGTGTCTTCGTGCAGGTTCAGCTTTTTGCACAGTTCCATATTAACCGGAATGTTAGCCGCAGAACTGCGGGTAAAGAAGGCGGTTACACCACTCTCACGCAGGCACTGGAAAATCAGTGGGTAAGGGTTGCGCTTGAGCTTGGCAAACACAATCAATGGATTCACAACCAGTGCAATAATGAACATGCAGCTGATCAGAACCATCAGCAGCTGACCGTATTCCGCCAGGGCAGAGAAACCGGTTTGGGCCACGGTGTTTGCCACCAGACCAAAGATACCGAAAGGTGCCAGCTGGATCACAAAGCGAACAACATTGGATACCGCATCGGAAAGATCGTGTACAACACGCTTGGTTGAGTCAGATGCACGGTGCAACGCCAGACCCAGAGCAATAGCCCAGGCCAGGATACCGATAAAGTTGCCGGTCATCAGGGCTTCAATAGGATTCTGCACAATATTGAACAGCAGAGTGTTCAGGACTTCACCAATACCCTGGGGAGGATTGGCACTGGCTTCATTAGTGACCAGAGTCAGGGTGACCGGGAAGGCAAAACTCATGATGACAGCCGTCAGGGAGGCAGCCAGAGTACCGATCAGATAGAGGCCAATGACTGGCTTCATGTTAGTGTGCTGACCTTTTTTCTGGTTGGCAATAGAAGAAGCCACCAGCACAAAGACCAGAATAGGCGCTACAGCCTTCAGGGCGCCGACGAACAGAGAGCCCAGAAGAGAGAAAGAAAGCGCTGTATCAGGAGCAACCACTGCCAGGCCTGCACCCAGCACAATACCAATGATAATCCTCAACACCAGACTGGTGCTGGCCATGCGATCGAAGAGAGATTGAGTTTCACCCATACCATACCCACTTTAATTATAATGAAATTCATACCCCTTCTGATGATCAGGGAAAGGCTGAATTCCCAGCTCTTGGCTGTTTGTTCATTATCAATTCCGTACTGCGCCCTTGTCTTAACGACCCCTACACAATACGGAAATTACCAATAAGGCGATCACCTTATAAGCAGTTCACACAAATCGAGTGCGCAAACCTAATGGATCATCCCCTCTATAGTATTGATTTAAGTCAACTTTTAGACCTTTAATCTATAGAGTAAGTTCACAATTACTTTTACGCCAGCCAGTACGATGGTCATTTTCAGGGGCATTCAAATGCTAGCCCCAATCCAGCTGATTTTTTGCCACATGGATAAAAATCAGCTTTTCCCATTACTTACCGGCTTTGAAAACAGTTTTTTTCCTGTTTGTCTATCGAACACAGGAATGAGGATAGAGAATCCCTGACGGCAAGTCATTGTGGATTGAACGGTATAGAAACGGTGACACCTAAGCTTTCAGCAAGAGAATTGATGCGTCACCTCCAGGCTAACAGGTAAATACAACTACCTAGATTCGTAGAAACAATGACTCTGAAATGCCTTCAGACGAAGAAAATAAACAGTCATTAAAAATTCATACTGCGATGTGACTTTGCTTTCCATTTATAGAAAATCCATTTCATTAACAACCCGATCGTATTCCTTTATCAATTCAATCCCACACTCAATCATTAAGAATAAATAAAAGATCATCTTAAAAGTATTAACAAAAGCTAATTATGTATGTGAATTCTGAATCATTATAAAAATAATTAATTCCCCCTCAATGCCATATTATTCAGCTAATGTTTATCCCGCCATACTTTTAAAATCGATTAAAACAAATGACCTGGAGCATCCTATGGGATTATTCAGCCGCAGTTTATTATTTTGCTTGTTGCTTGTTGCTTGTTGCTGCAAGCTCCCATGCGTCTCCTTATAAGAACAATGAGGGCGCGCCTTATTATGAATCTTACATCTGTGTCGAAACAGGCGACATGGAATTCTTTGAAGCCAACTGGTTTCTGGCTCAAATTCATCACGGGGGCTATTCCCTTTTTGAAGGTGGGAAAGAAGAAGAGGGTTTTACTCCTTATTTGAAAAGGAATATAAAGCATCAATTTCAGCTGGACGTGAGCTGTACACTTTCTGACGGAGAAGAGTTCTCTCAATCCCAGGGGAGTACAGAAAAAGACAGCTCTGCTGTATCCGTTCTAAATTTGAGTTCAGATGATACTAATCTTGAACTCAGTGTCATTCATCTTTCGCCTGCCACAATCCAGCAAATGAATGGACAATATGGCAACAGACAATTTGAAGACATCTTTGCCAATCTGACCCAACCTGTTTATCTGCAGGAGCAAGATACCCCTTACACGTCTGGCAGCAAGCAACAGAGAATCAGCACCAGCACCATGCTAATAGGTGCCGTCATTTTCAGCATGTCTCTCAATAAAGCGGGGTCATCCTGATCTTCTGCCCTGGGAACCTTAATGTTGTTTACTTACTCATGTTACGCACCCATCAGAATTTGCCATACTTTCAAGGTAACTGCTCAAAATTCGTAGGCAGAGCGGTTCATGAGCTGAACAGATTTTTCCCGCACCATGTCTGATAACCGGGGAATAGTTCCAGTCCCGGAGATTCGATCCTTCAGATATCTGGAGAATG
>NZ_JBPCXO010000280.1:0-2747 GCF_051008435.1 Endozoicomonas sp.
AGCCTTCAATGGTGTCATCAAGCGGATAATATACAAGGCATGTGGTTACAATGATCTTGATTATCTCTATCTAAAAATCAGGCAGGAGGCCCAAAAATGATCAGCCAACCTGTAAAAGGGCCTAAAGAAGTTGCTTTCCCAATTGAAAATAACTGCATAGTAACACTTGCTTTTCTTCATGATAGATCCTGGCCCGGCACAAAAGAAGATATCGACGCAATCATCGATAGCAGCACCATGGAAGAGCTCAGTTGGAATATTATCAATAGCCTTCAGGTGGAACTGTCAGAAGAAGCCCAGCAACAAATGGCTGTAGCTCAATCCAAATACCCGGATGAGACGTTAAGCGAACAACGGCAGCCTTTGAAATGGACAACACCGGAAGATGATGAACTGAATGCCCGTTTTAAGGCCAATCCACACCTTTTTTGAATGACGAATAAAGATCTGCCCTGACAGAGTGTTATTCTCTGTCAGAAGCTTCCAGAACTTTGTTCATTACAACTTTTTCTACACCACTCATACCATCTGTAAACTGTCGCTGTATGTCGTAGCCGCGTTTCTGGAAAAAAGTCACAGACGCTTCATTCAGACACTCTGCTGTCATTTCTGCGTACCGACTGGCCAGGCTCTGCTCGGCATCATCAAGCAGCTTCAGCCCAATACCTTTTTGTCTGGCCTGTTCCGATACCCATAGGATATCAATATGATTACGGTTGATAGCGATAAGGCCGACCAGTTGATCTTCTGCCCAGGCCACTCTCATAGAAGGCCAGTTGCCCCGGATGTATTTCTCTACATCATCACCTTCTGTCCAGGGCATGCTCTTGCCAGGCTCCATCAAGCCTTCATAAATGCTCATAAGAGAGTTTTGACAAAGTTTAGCGATTGCCCCCATATCTATTTCGCGTGCTTCGCGAATAACCATACTGCTCACTTGGTCTTCCTTTTATTCATTGTGTAAAAAGCGCAAAACCCTGCGCTCTATAAAGTAGGTGGTATGTAAGGGCTAACGACTCACTTTTCAATGCCCAATGAAAATCAGGCTGCCAATAAGGGTCTTTCACCCGACAGACCACAAAATAACGAACAATCGTTCTGGTCAATCGCAAAAAATCGACAGATATACGAATTGGTTACAAGATGATCAGTCTTTACTCTGCAACCTTCTAACTGGTTGCTTGGAGCCTGACGGGCTTATGTTTTCGAGCTTGAAATTCAGTAGAGCGAGTCAGTTTTTTCGTTGGATTTGCGCGAATAGTTGACCTATTTAAGTAAATTCAACGGAAAAACTGGCCGCTCTTTCTGGATTTCAAGCCGAAGTGGTCATAAGTCCGGCAGGCTCCTGTAGGAGTGATGACAATGACAGCACGTCTTCAGGAAAGCCTGGCTGAAATGCTTCTTGGGTTTCATGATCTGGAAGATCTTGAGCAAATCAAGTCTCTGGTCGAGTCTGCCAACAAAGGGGCAGCCTCTGGTGCCAACCATTTTGTAGAAAATTCCGGTCAGGCTGTTCAGCCACACGACCTCAAAAATTTCCTCCGAATGTATCCAATGGCACAAGCAATGGTCGCAATGGTTCGCCACTACGAGCTCAATAAAGAGACGGATACCCTCAAGGTCGTACTCGAATCCTTGCTGGAAGGCCTGGAAGAAAGAGAAGCTAACGAAACTCTGCACTGATAATAGGTTTCGAGTACTAGCCTTGATTGAAGGCTTTTTATTCCGATCGTGGCTGTTTATGCTGAAAGAGTTCTGAACTGAATCAGTGAGGCGTAAGCATGTTGACTCTGTCAAAGGAAGATAGACGCCAGCTTGATGAGAACGGCTATCTGGTAGTTCCTGATGCCGTTCCCTTGCCATTATGCAATGATGCAATCGGCCTGATTGCAGAGTTTCTCGATATTGGCCTCGATAACCCTGAAAGCTGGTATGAAAAGGATCTGGGTTATAACGGTATTGTTCCGGTTCATCAGCACCAGAGCATCTGGAATATAAGACAACATCCAAATATCCACTCTCTGTTCTCGCAACTGCTTGATACTGAGAATCTCTGGGTGCGGCTGGATCGACTGTCATTCAAACCTCCCTCCCTGGATCCAATAGCTGACACACCGAAACGCCATATTCATCTCGACTTCCCCATTGAACAACTCACCTCGATGCGGCTACAGGGGATTCTCTATCTGACCGATACCGGGAAAGATCAGGGTGCATTCTGCTGTGTTCCAAGTCTGTTCAAAAACAACGATGTCCTTAAAAGTCGTGAAAGCCTGTGGTTCTCTGAAGATGAGCTGAGCCGATATCCTATCGAAGCAATAGACGGTAAAGCGGGCTCACTGATTATCTGGGACTCAGGACTACCGCACTCAGGCATGTTGAATGTTTCTGACAGCCCCAGACTGGCCCTCTACCTATCCATGTTTCCGGCAGGCACAGAAGAAACCAACAAAGAGCGTGTACGACTCTGGCAGGAAAACAGGGCTCCAGAAAAATGGCGGGGCTTGCCTTATCAACAAGATCCAGAGCCGGGAGAACCAGCGCAGCTCAGCGAGCTGGGGAAAAAACTACTGGGTTTGAAACAGCTGAAAGAATATAAGTAGCAACTTGAACTACCAAGCCTAGGAGCCTGACCGAGAATAGCGGTCGAAATTAAAATTCAGTAGAACGAGTCCATTTTTTCGATGGATTTGTGCGAATAGTGGGCCTATTCAATCAAATTCATCGGAAAAATGGGCCGTTCTTTC
>NZ_JBPCXO010000281.1:0-15471 GCF_051008435.1 Endozoicomonas sp.
TAGGCATATGGCGGGGCGAGATCTTGGTAAACGGGAGCCTACGGAATCACTCAAATCTCATGCTGGGAAATTTGAATTATTGGATGCAACCTGATTGTCAAGTGAGAAAAACTGCAGAATCGAGTATCAGGAATTAACAATAAGAGTCTGACATCATGGATAAGACGATTACCACAGACCGATTATTACTCAGGACTTTCACTCTGGAAGATGCCGTCCAAGTCCAGACGTTGGCTGGAGAGGAGCAGGTCGCCAGACTGACCGAAAATATTCCTCACCCCTACCCTGACGGTCTGGCAGAAGAATGGATCAGCAGCCATGAAAGCTTGAGAGAAAAAGACAGCGCTTTTGTCTATGCCATCACTTTGAAATCATCAGGCGAACTGTTGGGCGCTATTGGTCTTAATAATGCCAGTCACACTGATGCCGATCTGGGTTACTGGCTAGGCCTTCCTTACTGGGGCCAGGGATATTGCTCTGAAGCCGGACATTCGCTCATCCAGCATACCTTTGAACAGTTACCCTTCAAACAAATCAGAGCCAGGGCACTCACTAAAAACACAAAGTCAGAACAAGTGCTGCTGAGACTTGGCTTCCGGTCCACCTCGGAAATTCTTGAAAAAGTAAAAGATGAACTGGATACCGTAAAATATTATGTCCTTGATCGAACGCCATCCTGATGAAGCTGAAAAAACTTAACCACTTTATGCATCAGGCCATACTCGAGGGACGCAAAGCCAGAGAGCACTGTGCGCCCAACCCTCCTGTTGGCTGTGTACTGGTCCATAACGAAAAAATCGTTGCCCGTGGGCATACTCAACCACCGGGACAGGAACACGCAGAAGCCATGGCTCTGAAACAGCTCCCAGCGAATGCAAAAGATATTATTGCCTTCGTCACTCTGGAACCCTGCTCTTTTCATGGACGGACACCTTCTTGCGCTAAAACTCTGGTAGAAAAAGGCATAGGGAAGGTTTATGTCGGGATGATAGATCCTGATCCCAGAAACAGCGGCAAAGGCATAGAAATACTGCGCAAAGCTGATATTCAGGTCACACTGGGCATAGCATCCAAAGCCATTGCTGCAGACCTTGGCCCTTTCTTGATAGGGTCTTAATGATGCTGTTTAGATTATGCTCTGAGCCCATCTGTCAATAAATCGTATAGGCAATGGATCAAGAGCGGTTGTTCCTGATACTGTGAAAAAGCAGTAGCTCACAGAGTATGAACAATGATCAGTAAAGGCAAAGCCATTTCCCTGCACAAAGCCTTCTCCGGGCTTGAAGTGGCCACCCACAGAACCCCTGAATCCAAAGATATACAGGATGCTTTCTGTCAGTTGGCAGAATATAGAGACGGTGGCATTTTTCTTGCTCATTATGCAGGCAACAGTGACTGGGAAAGACACCCTGATGATGAAATGGTTATGGTGATAGAAGGACAAACTATGGTTTTTCTACTCCAGGATGAAGTTGAACAAGCTCATCCCCTGCAACAGGGGGAATTAATCGTTGTGCCCAAAAACACCTGGCATCGATTTGAGTCGCCGGAAGTGGTCAAGATCATGACCGTCACACCACAACCGACGGATCACAGCATCCGCTTTCCAGAAATAACAAACAATCCGGCAGTATAAAGAATAACTTTATGGAAATAAAACTAGACGACTTGCAGGGCCAGGAAATTGCCCGGCTCCTCGAAGACCATCTGGACGATATGCACACCCACTCACCCGTAGAAAGTGTCCACGTTCTGGATATTGAGAAACTTCGGGACCCTGAAATCACCTTCTGGTCAGCCTGGATTAATCGCAGCCTGGCCGGTTGTGGTGCATTGAAAGCCCTTTCGCCCCAAGAAGGTGAAATCAAATCCATGAAAACTTCACCGGGATTTCTTAGAAGAGGTGTTGCCTCTGCCTTATTGAAAAACATTCTCAGTGAAGCAGAGCGAAGACAGTATAAAACAGTGTACCTGGAAACAGGCTCCATGGATCATTTCAAACCGGCTTATGAGCTGTATGAGCGTTTTGGCTTTGAGCCCTGCCCACCTTTCGGGAATTACCAGGAAGACCCCAACAGTCTTTTTTTCTCAAAAAATCTTTGAGTACAGCGCTTACTCGCTCATGTTAGAACGCCAGATACAGAGGTTTCTGGCGTTTCTGCGACAATGAATTATATTTGCCTGAACCATTACCACTTCTTTTTTCAATGACCTGTAGACATACATCCATGTGTCACACTATTATGACCCCCACAAACTGGAGCACTATAATCATTTCAAAAAAAAGGTGAGGCCTATGATCAAACAACTGCCTGAAAGTGAGGGTTCTGTCCTGGGTTTTGAAATCTCTGGCAAAGTGTCACTGGAAGAAGAGAAAGAGTGGATACAGAAGATTGAAGCCGTTCTGGAAAACCATCAGAAAGTTAGCATTCTGGCGGTTCTGTCTGACTCCGCAAGCTGGGGTGTACAAGCTGGTTTTGAAGACCTGAAGTGGATTATGAGCCATATGAAACGTCTGGACAAGATCGCCTTTGTTTCCAACAGCAATGTCTGGAAATGGCTGGTAGCGGCCGACAGTCCCTTTGCAAAAATGTTTGGTATTCATGAGCAGCACTTTGAACATGAAGATCTGAACAAAGCCTGGCAATGGATCAGGGATTAAATCACCAGAGACAGCTATAAAGAGATAGATAGACAATCAGTCACAATGACTGATTGTCTCGACTATTTCTACAGGTTATAGCATTTGCCTGCTGAACTTCTCCAGGACTTACCTCTGGATTTCACCTTGCAGTTGTGAGCGTCACGATGACTGAGTACTTTTCCTTTGCACTTTCTGGCTGAATAACAAGTCTGGCTGGTCATCAGAACTTCTTCCATCGAATCCAGAGTCTTCTGAATTTCCTCCGGCGTACCGGTTTCGTGCAGCCCTTCAAGCTTGTCTTCACCGGCTAACGCATTAAACGACAGCAAACCGACAATCACAGCAAACATCACATTTTTCATGGTTTTCTCCTTGTTGTGTTCTTATTTCCCAAGACTGACAGGCACTGAATACACCTGTGGCTTGTTTTTCCTGTTATCTGTTCGAGTGCTCAATACCGCCCTCAGCGACTGATGCGAGCTTTGGCTCAAATCGACCGGCACTTCTAATACCTGCTGGCCTTTGTGAATCCCCCAAAGAGTTCTTGTCGCGAGTACTTCCTGGATACCATCTTCACTTTTATCGCCTGTCAGGATCAGGTGTCTAAGAGAAGCATCATGTTTCGCACTGTTTATGGAAACATGGATCACATGGGATTCAGCCTTATTGGACGAGTTGTTTTTTACAACTTTCAGAGCAACGTCAGGGTATGCATCAACAGTCAGTGATGGCATTGCCGTAGCCGTTTTATCCTTGAAGATGTAAAAATAGCTCCCACCCCAGGGCCAGATGCCCTTATTGTTGCCACCTTTCTGCTGACTGCCTGAGAGCAGATCTCCGCCGGATCCCGTAGACTCTACAGAGATCACAAACCGGTAGGGTGTAAACTCACTTCCCGCCAGTCCTTTGGTGTCCCAGACCGCAGCCACTTCTTTCACAGCCTGAGCTAGCAAGTTAATGGGGTTACTGGTGGCAAAACGCACAGGTTTTCCAACGGGCTGTTTGCTGGAAGGGTCATAGGGTTGGTAGGCGAAATGAACTTTCACCTGTGTCGCTGACGTATCCAGTGACAGATTATAGGCCTTGGCCACCACACGAACCTTGTCGCCTTCTGTCGCACCACCAGTCAGATAAGGATAACTTTTGATCGAGTCATCATAGGTCGGTGAGGTCAGAGCAATGCCGCGCATCCAGTGATAACTTTCGCCCGGATTCAATTCCCAGTCCGCATCCATCTGGCTGTACTTGAGCCGATTGGGAAGGTTTACAGCGGGATCGGCTGCTCCACCATAGGTGTTCTGCCACCAGGCTTTGCCCGAGTTCGATCCGACCGGATCCACCGCATGGGCTACCTTGATACCCCCTGCCTTACTGATATAAATGAGTGTTTTGTAGTTGTATGACTTGTCAAAAATACCATCCACTTCCGGCTGGTTGAGGGTAATACCTTTTGACTGTTTCATGGTGCGCTCAGACAGAGAACTGTTCTCCCAGCTGGATTTGCTGTCCAGGCTGACGGAACCTTCTGTTTCCACAGAGCCTTCTACAAACTCAATATCGGCAGAGGCTGTAAAGCCGATAGAGATATCCGTGGTATTAGCCAGACTGTAGTTATAGGTTTTTTCAGTGGAGCCTCCAGATTCCTCGGTATAGTTCAGCTCAAACATCTGCATATTGCCATCAAACGTTCTCACCACGCCGGCATTTAAGGGCTGAGAGACTTTCTTTTTACCGCTTTCAGTATTGAATTCGAAACAGCCCAGATCGGTAGGAAATTCCGGATCACTGATCAAAGGGTAACTGAGTGCATTGTTGTTAATATGTCTGGGGTTAAACCAGTCGACAGAACGACCCGCTGCAGAAAACTGCTGCATAACGCCCGGAATAAGCACGTCGTAGTAGGGATATTGCTTCTTCTCACCAAGATCCAGACCATAAACCGGGTAACGCCATATATCGACCAGCCTGGCGTTCCAGATCAGATGATCATCCACTGTAGTCGATGCAGAACGCTGAGTCAGTAAGGATTGATAGCTGGTGTTGACCGACCGCTCCATAGTGCCCTGTTCATAAGTAAACGCTGTTTTTTGAGTGGATGTGACTTCCGCCTTGGCAATTTCCATAACATCACCACCCACCGTTTCACTGACAGAGAATGATGCGCTGGAACCGAATTCAGACGACATCTGATCGGTAGACGTTTGCTGCAGGGTCTGCTCTTTGCTGTCGATCAACTCCACGTAAAATTGGGTGTCACCGGAAATATTAACGATCTCACAGTCCCCTCCCCCTTCAGGAGGAAGGCAATCAACATGCCTGGGCGGCATATAAATAACATACTGGGGATCAATCAGGTCCTGCACCCGGATATGAGCCGGGTTCCCGAGATAGAAACTTTTACCTTGACTGTCCAGAGCCACCAATGGGAATCCGAACTCCAAGCCAGACATTTCATAAAGTGGTTGCCGATCATCCCAGACTGGAGTCACCTTGAAGAATCCTGCCGTCTGTTTTGAATACTCCACAGTGGCTACCACCAGCTCAGGAATCGAAGCGGTTGAACTTCCTTCTGACAGGGTTGGAATAGCCACGGCGATCTGATCCAGAGGGCTGACAGCATCATCATGCAAACCAATAAAATTACCTGCTGCAATGGTGGGCCCTACACCATCAGTCCGGGAAACATGACCTTTGCTGCTGACATTTTTTTCCTGACTGATAATAAACTGCGTCAATTCCTGAGACGGCATAATGATCTGGGTTCGGACTTTTTTATCCGTGCCAGCCCAGGTAATGGCCAACTGTCGGGTATGGAAAGCAAAGGGCATGTTACTGCCCTGAGTCTGGGCAGGATCAAAATGAAACAGACCTGCAGTCATATCAAAAAAGGAGCCGGAAGCAGGCTTGCCACTCAGCTTGGCCTTAATCTGCGCTGGATCGATCTTGAGCTTTTTAGCCAGTACGAAAAAGGACAGATTTATCTGCGCGCCTTCCTGATCGGGGTAATAGGCTAACATGGCCTGATCAGAGCCCAGAGAGCCAAAGTCCCCGGAAGCCAATTCCAGAGAACGGGGTCTGGCAGCCGTAGTTAACTGTTCAGAGTCAGCGAGTTTCAGGCTTTGCTTGCGAGGCTTGTAGTGAAAGCTCTTAAGCAAAACCTTTCCCTTACCCTGAACACCCGTTGTTGCATCGGCAGCCACTAAAATATCTAACTGGCTGTCATTGTCATAATCACCCAGTGCCAGTGAGACATCGCCCGTTATTTTGGTATCCGATGTGTCCACCCAACTGGCCAGAGAAACCAGAGCAGCTGGCGAACCCTTTTTAGCAGGTTTATACCCCAGAACATCAACCGTCAGATGACCATTCAGATTTTTCCGGGCCACCACAATTTCCATATGAATCATGCCATTTTTAAATGAAGCACGATCCATAAGTCCGGCGGCAGCCTCAAAGTTTCGGGCATTTCCATCAGGTCCAGGATCGGAAAAGTTATAGGCTAGAAAATCCCCGTTACCTAACGAGCCAAAGCCCGTATAAAGGCTGACCCCAAAGGCCGTTGAGCAAACAGCCTGCTCAAACAATGGGCTTGATATACGACCAGAGGTCAACCTGCGGTTGGGTGTGGTATTACAGATATCAGCAGCATTTAACTGCTGCCCCTGCTGGGACCATACTTTTAATTTCGAATCCTGGGCATAAAAGTCCAGTAAAACACTCGAAGAGGCACTGTTGGTTGCTGCGATCAAACCGATATCGTCAACATTAAAAATCGTCAGGCTGTCTGGATTCCGGACAGGGTTTTCCTGCCCGGGATCCTGGACAGGGTCATCTGCCAGAGCCGATAAACTACCTGAGAATATTAATGCCCCTGCCAGGGCTGCCTTGCTGAATAGTTCCTTGAACATCGCTACCTCTAGTTCTTTCTGCAGAAGGTGGCGGTGTAATAAGGAGCTTGTACTGCACTGTCGTATTTTGAGCTGGAGGTATCGACCACAGTACTGCCTGTGAAATTGGTATCACCGGCACCTGCGTATCCGTGCGCACAGCAACCTGATCCTCCGGCAATATCATGACCAGGAAGATTGATAGTACCTCCCATGCTGTGATCATGGGTTCTTATCTCACCCGGACTCAGTGCCTTGCCACCAAACGTAGCGCCAGGTAGACCACTGGCTGGCAGGCCAACAGGATAACGACCATCAGCAGCATAAACCGGTGTCCAGGAACTGGCTTCACACTGAGGCATCATGTAATAAGTCATCAGTCCTGAAGGCAGGGTGCCCGCTGATGATTCCGGTGTTGCAGTCTTGATACAGGCGTTGTACTGAATATAAGGCAGGTTTCCTGAGGCAGATTCTGTAGAACCGGACATACTGTGTGTGCCTGAGTCACCCAAGCTGTCATTACAGCAGCCATCAATCAAGATAAACTCTTTGGAACTGGTTGAAATGGATCCCGTTGCATCGGCGTGAGTATGGGAGGGTGTTTGCTGAGAAGTCAGCGCTTCTCCTACAAAACTGGCGACTCCCCCGCCTCGCATGCTGGGAATCAGGAATCGTCCATTGGCAGATGAAAGAGAAGCATTATCCCAACCATCAGGACAAGCTCCGTTAAAATAAGAAATAGTAAAGGTAGGTAACGCATCACCTGCCAACAATACTGGAGAGATGAGAGCTGTTAAAAAGGCAGCCACTCTGTTAATTCCACGTTTCATAAAAGCAGCTCCTGATTAATTAGCCTGACAAACCAGTAATTGAATAAAGGGCAGTCCACTGGTAGCTGCGCCGCTGGTAATCGTCTGAGAATGAGATCCCTTACTGGTAGCCTGACTATTGCAACAACTGGAGGCACCCGCGACATGGTGTGATGGCAGATTAACCGTCATTGAACCGCTATGGGTATGAGTTCTATCTTCCTGATCTTTCAATGCCGTTCCGAATGTTTTACCCACATCGCCAACATTGGTGGTAACTAACAACATTCGCCCCGCAGCGTCTGCTGCAGCAGTACTGCCAGCTGGACACGCAGTTCCTTCAATAAAGAAAATCATCTTCGAAGGCAAAGCAGTGTCTGCCAGACTGCCCTGGCTAAAAATCAGCAAGCAGCAGAAAGCCGCGCAATAATTCAGCGTATTTTTAATCACTGGAAATTCCTTGTTGTATGAAAAGCTTGTTAGATTCCCTAAGGCGCTTTTATTTAATAAGGTGTCTACTAAAATACCCTTTAATACAATGAATGCAATCAATCACGACAGCTGACTTGTTTAATGAAGGGTTACCATTCTTATTAATTTCCTGACTAAGAAGTCTGATTTAAAAAGACAACTTCCGTTTAATCAATGCAACAACCTTAATATTGACTTTTTATTAAAAAAATCTGATTTTCTAATAAAGATTTATGAAAAATGGTCGAAGAAAGCTTGATCAGGTGAAAATCCGAGAAGATCCCATGGATTCAAAACCACCCGGCAAGCCCTCAGAGCCTATTGATATACCTCTGAACCCGCGCCAGAGTGATAAGAAGCAGGAAGAGTCAGAATCTTCATCACCCGGTAAATGGATGAGGAAGTCTGTTGAAAAGGACGCTAAAACAGAGACCAGCTTTAACTCTGATCCTTTTGCGATGGAATCCGGCACTGGTCGAAAGCGTCTACAGACGATGCAACCTGACACGTCTTATCGATCGCCATTACTTTCTTCCGGAGGCTCATCAGAGCAAGTCAGAAGACATTTCACCCTGGCAACAGGTCAGGTTGAAGAAAACATGAAAGCCTTTATTGATACAGGCTTTATGGAAGAGTTGAGACAAAAGATAGGCGCAGCAGATACTGAAGCCTTCAAAGAAGATATGGCAAAAAGAATGACTCTTTTCTTTGAAGATGATGATATTCCCTACGATGACGACGGTTACGAGAGGGTCTCGACACCCTCCTCCTTAAAAGAAGAGCCGTTTATTCCACCACCTACTCCCACTCAGGATCCACTGGACGAACCCATTTCAACCTTGGAAGAGCTGTCCCCGGAATTTCGTTACACAGATCTGAGTGATAAAAACTCGCCCCTTGCAAAAACAATAAAGAGCAGAAACCTCAAGCTTGATAAGTTTTCCGACTACGAGAAACAACATTTACAAACATCGGCTCACGAGCATCTTTGCCTTCATAATCCAAAGGCAGTGAATGAGGATACCTTCAAAGCATTCCTCGCAGAACACCAGACACTGGTTGAGCGACTGATGCCCGAAGCTTCCGAAACTCTCATTAAACAGCGTAAAGCCAGTCGCCCTCTGACTCTTAGTTCCTTTAAACCAATGTTTACCCATGAGGCCACTCGGACAGAGTGGAAAAAACTGGTTCGAGATACCCTTCAATTACTGGAACAACCCATTTATGCGCAACAAACCGGTGTGCTCGATCCTGACAAGCTCATTAGAAACGCTACTGAATTACTGGATAGCTGGACAAATTTTACATCGCCCGATAAAAAAGGTCTGAAGCCAGAGCTGGCAAGCTGTCTTGAGTCTGATCTGAATACAGTCAATAAAGCCATTCTGCTTTTTATTGAAGCAATGGGGGTCGTAGCCCGTTTTGATTGTCGATCAAGAGAAAATTTCATTCACAGTGTCAACCTGCAATGCTCTGCCGCCATTCGACTACTGACAGATAGGGGTATTGAAGGATCCAGTCCCGCCATGGAAAAAATTCTGGAATTACAAAGTAAAGCGACCATGCGCTTTGATCCAGCAGCCCCCATGATCCCACGACTGCTCGGACTGCAAAAGAAAATACTGTCAGCACTGGCTCCCTTGAAGCTCGGCAAAAAGTATCAGGGCTCCCTGATCAACGTCATTCAGGAAAGCGAAGGTACTCGCTCGATAGACAAAGAATTGATGATGAAGTATCCAGAGGGCTTTCAGCATTGTCAGCTGCAATATTTGCCTGCAGCACTGCTGGCCCCTCCTGTCAGCAGTGATGATTTGAGCCACCTGGCAGCCCCGTTTATTGACTTGTTTCATCCAGGATACAAGAACAAATTCTGCCCCTCTATGAAGCGAAATGAAACCGGACATGCCGTTAATCTCATGAATATGATTTTAAAGATGACAGGGATTGAAGACCCGGTTTACATGGAGACCCGAGTGGGTTTGCCCTATGCTTTTGCAGTACCCGAACACCATCGCAGGAAAGTCACCAACCGGCGACTGGATGAAATGATCATCGCATCGTTATTGCAAAAGAAACCGGAAGCATTGGCACAGGCTATTGGCAACCCTCGTCATGACCCCATAGATATCGACGTCTGTTACAAGCTACTACTCAGTCCAGACAAACTACGCCCCAACCTGATGGAACACGAAAAAAATGACCCTGAGCTGATCTGGTGTCAGAAAGTCAGGGAAGCGGTTAAGCAGATCAGGGAACATGGCACACGCATTGTCTCGATCAGAGATCAAGACGGAGAAGAACAAAGAATCCTGGTCAAACCCAGAATTCATCTCTTTATAGATCCCTGCAATAACATGGCTTTTACCAAGCTTGGAGCCATGACAGGCACCTGGGAACTGGCTGACGAGGTCAACAGAGAGACACTCACAGAACTGATGGGCTCAATGGTACCTGAATCAGCCATCGGCGGCGAGGTGGGAGAACTTATCAGGAAAGAGACTACTCCGGCTGCCATCAAACAAGAGTTAATAGAAGTCGTTCGGTATATCCGTTTCATGTACGAAAATGATCGTCACCACAAGCTCACCAGAGACCCTTTCTACACCAGTAATCTCACCAGTGAACTCTGTCGTCTGCTTGATTTCGCTAATGTCCTGGGTTGCAAGAGTGCCAAGGATCGCAGTGGACTGAAGAGTGCCATGGATATTAAATTCTGTATAGATTGCTTTATGGCAAGAGCCCGATGGCTCAAAAATGGCATGAGAGGCAGTATCACACCTAAGCCAGGCCAACCCGTGACATTCGCTGATATTTTCAATGCCTGTCAGTTAATCCTTAATAGTGGCCAGATGGAGAACCAGCTGAAAAACACTGGCATTCCTGGTTTCAAGGTACCCGGCTATATGCTGGGAATAGCCACAGCCATCTTTAATCTGATTAATCGAGATGTCAGCCCACAGACCAGCTGGCTCAAGTAGCCTTCTATACTCAGAGTGTTTATGTCTAAAACGTTATAAGGACTGCTCAACAGGGACTTTATCATGGCCACCAGCGTTGAAAACTGCCTGAACGTACTCCGCCAGGATCTTCTCCAGGAAACAACTCCGACTGCACAGCCGATTCAGGAACCTGAGAACAACCCCCTGTGGTTAGGTGGCCGGATGGTCAGAAGAGTCAGGAATCTCGGCCTGAAACTGGCGGATATACTCAGAGATCGGGGCTGGCTGAGCAATAAAACGGTGAATGAACGGGAAATCCGGGAATGCCGATGGGCCCGGAGTGTGGCAGGAGCCGGTCTGGTTGATGAAAAATTCTTTCCTGCTCATGTTCCTGACCAGGAACTCGTTGAACGCACCGCGTTAGCCAGAGAACTTTGGCAAAAAGATCCTTACAGTTTTGCCCTCTGGTGCATTGAAAATGACCAACCTTTCCCAGATCACTTTCTAGTAGCAGAGCTAATCCCCTGGCAGATGGAACAATTTGTCAGCCTGGGTATGAATCGCAATGATGCTGCACGCCTATCCATTCGCCTCAGTGTCGCAGTCAAACTGTTCTATCCCGCAAAAGCCAATGACCCTGAACAAGGAACACTCTCGATTTTACCTACGGACTCTGAAGATGAAATTGAGGGAAAGTTGAAGTACAACGACATTATGATCAACCTGAATCAGGGTCATGAAACGGCAGATATGTACCTGGACAGCTTCATTGGTAACTATACCCCCAGTGAACAGATCGCCCTCCTGAAAGCCTGCAGGGATGAGCTCGGCATCAACCCTGAAAGCCATCGGCTGTCCGAACAAAACCTGTTAAAAAAAGTGATCAGCGACCGGCAGAAGCAGGAAGCGGCCGGGGTTCTTAGCCAGAGGCAGGGAAGTGCCCCAATGCCTCTGGATACAGACACACTGACCGATGTACCACGCACCGAAGCTTCCTGGTCAGGCAATGATGACTACCTGATCGACTTTGACACTCCCCTGGACAGGAACGGCAGACCTCTTAAATAATCCGCCCGCCATCCATCCGAATCACTCGGTCCATGCGTTCCAGCATGGCCTTTTTATGGGTGATCATAATGACGGTTTTATCCCTGTAAGCATCCAGAACCTGGTTCATCAAATGATCTTCACTGACCGGGTCGAGACCTTCACTGGCTTCATCCATGATCAGCACTTCACTCTTTTTCAGCAGTGCTCTGGCGATTGCCAGCCTGCGCTGCTCTCCTCCAGACAGAGCTACTCCGCCCTGCCCCAACCACAGATCCAGTAACTTCTGATCACCCTCAGCCGCTGCCAGTTGGTCCAACCCAACTGCCTGGACGGTTTCGAGCAGCTCACTGTCATCCGCTTCCGGTCGAGCCATTTTCAGATTTTCCCTGAGAGTGGTGCTGAATACATGAGCCTGCTGGGGAATCACAGACAGCAGTTGATAAAGTGCAGCCTCGGAATATTCATTGACGGCAATCCCACCCAGTTCAATCCTGCCTTCATAACCGGCTAACTGGCGAGTCAACAGACGTATCAGTGTTGATTTGCCACAACCTGTTTTCCCCAGCAATGCCAGATGCTGACCTGCCGGAATATCCAGACTGATACCACCTAGAATCATCGGAGCCGTCTTCTCACTGCCAGCCGTTGATGCATATTGGAAACCAACGTCCTGAAAAACAATGTGCGCTTGAAAGGCTTCTGGTATGGTTTTTTCACCAAACTCAATGGCTTCCTCTTCCAGAACTTCTGTCAGCCTCGAAGCCGCAAGCTGGGTGTGCCCCAGAAACTGAAATGCTCCAGGCAGAGGCATCAGTGCTTCAAAGCCTGCCAGCACGGCGAAGACTGACATAACCATTACGGGCCCGGAAATCACTTCCCGCTGGTATTCTCCTGCCGCAAGATAGAGCATGATCACCGCTGAAATCCCGGCCCCGGCCACCATCAATGCACCACCAAGACCTTCCAGTCTGGACATTTTCCTCTGGGTACTGTGCAGTTTTTTCTCAGTGGCGTCGGTGCGTTCTCTCATTTTGGCTTCCGAGCCATAAATTCTGGACTCTGCCATACCCTGCAAATAATCCAGTGCTTTTTGCCTTAGCTCTCCCAGAAGTTCACCCTGTGTTCTGCCACTCTGGTAGCCGAGGCGATAGAAAACCACGGGCAGACCTATCAACCAGAATCCCATCAGAAACAGGGTTCCCCAGCCCAGAACAGGACTGAAAAAGCCCAGTCCCAGGGAAAGCAGAGCCACCACCAACACCGCAGCGATGACCGGGCTGAACAATCTGAGATAAAGCTGATCCAGGGCATCAACATCCGCTACCAGACGATTCAGTAGTTCCGCCTTTCGATAACGTTGCAGCTGGGTCAGGGACAGAGGCAGGAGTTTCTCGAAAAACCAGCTTCTCAACCAGGCCAGCAGTTTAAAGGTGGCATCATGGCTAACCAGTCGTTCAAAATAGCGGGATGCTGTTCGCCCAATGGAAAAGCCTCGAACCCCGGCTCCCGGAGAAAAGAAATCAAATGACTGAGCAGTGGCGACCGTTAAGCCAGCCAGAGCGGTTGCAGTGATAAACCAGCCTGACAGTGCCAACAGCCCAAGACTGAACAGCAGGGTGGTCATTGCCAGTAACATACCAACCGACAAGGCACCCCAGTATCTGCGATACAGCTTTAAATAAGGCAGTAATTCACTCATCATCCAGACTCCCTGCCAAACCCGCTACAAAGGCTTGTACCGTCGCAGACTCTTGTTTGAGAGTGCGAGGATCACCGTCGGCTACCAATTGGCCGTTCTCCAGCATCAACACTCTGTCCATCGAATCGATCTGTTTAAGGCGATGAGTGACTGTAATCACCGTACACTCAGGATCAATGGCCTCCAGGGCATCAAGGACAAGACGTTCGTTGTAAGCATCCAGGCTGGCTGTAGGCTCATCCAGAATCAACAGTTTTACCGGTTCTGCAATAGCCCTGGCCAACGCTATTCGCTGAGCCTGTCCGACAGAAAGATTGCCACCCTGCTCTTGAAGAAGACTGTTCAAGCCCTCTGGCAACTGTTCAACAATCTCCATTGCCTGAGCCCTGGCCAGCGCCAGTTTGACCTGTGATTCATCCAGATCGCGGCCAAAAGAAACATTTTCATAGACAGAACCATGAATAATCAGTGGCTGCTGACCCAGCCAGGCAATTCTTTTGCGCCAGTTATCCATCGAAAGACTCGACAGGTTTTCACCAGCAACCCTGATTTCTCCCTGGTAGTTCCAGAATCCCATCAAAGTGTTCACCAGTGTCGACTTGCCTGCCCCGCTGGGACCAATGATGGCTACCCGTTCTCCGGCAGCAATATTAAATGAAACATCCTTCAGTAAAGCCCTGCCACCGGCACTGCCCTTCACCGTCAACTGGTCAGCCGATAAAGACACAGGGGCTTCCATTGCCAGTGAGTCACTCCCCTGGTGGACATCGGACTCTTCCCGCTGAAGCAACTCAAGAATCAATTCAGCGGCACCGACTGCTTTTGATTTGGCATGATAGTGGGTTCCAAGATCACGAAGGGGCTGATAAAACTCTGGTGCCAGTAAAAGCAGGAACAATCCCGTGAAGAGGCTGACTCCGGCACCGTAACTACCGAAATTCAGGTATCCAAGGAAACTCATTCCCAAATAGACGGCGAGAATAGCAATGGAGACGGAAGCAAAAAACTCCAGCACCGTGGATGACAAAAAGGCCAGTCGCAAGACCTGCATGGTCTTATGACGAAAATCTTCACTGGCCCATTTCAATGACTGGTGTTCATGGCGAGTACGCTGAAACAGCCTGAGAGTCTCCATGCCCTGCAGCCGGTCCAGGAAGAAGCCGCCCAGTCGATTCAAAGCCTGGAAATTCCGGCGATTCGCTTCGGCTGCCTTCATCCCAACCAGTGCCATGAACACAGGAATCAGTGGCGCCGTTCCAAGGAAAATCAAACCTGCGGTCCAGTTCATTGGAAAAGCAACAATGATGATAATGAGTGGAATGAGAACCGCCAGTGCCATTTGCGGAAGATAACGGGCAATAAAGTCCTGAAGCTCTTCCACCTGCTCCACCACCATAGTGGACCAGCCCCCTGCGGGTTGTTCCGCAATGACCAGGGGGCCCAGGGCTTTTAACTTGTTCAGGATAGCCCCGCGAATAGTCTCCTTGATGATCAACCCCGCCCTGAATCCGGTGAGTTCTCGACCCCAATGGCAAAGTGCCCTAAGAAGAATAATCACTGCAGTTAGAATCAAATCATGGGTTAGAGACTCCCTTACTGCGTCTTCCATCACCATCTGATGAATAATGTTTGCCAGCAACGCAGCCTGCGCCAGGAACAGAAGACCATTGATCAAGCCCAGTGTGATTGATGCCAGTAACCAGCTTCTGGTAGGACTGAGCTGGCTCATCAACCATTTATAAGCCTGCTTCTCCGTGATACGACTCATAGCAGAGGAAACAACCTGAAGGGAAAAAAAGAGGGGTATTCTATCTGAACTGCAGTGGTTATACAGTCAGACATACTAAACCGCTACTAAAAACCTGCGACAATCAGTGATTCTCTGGGTTTATCTACACCGTCAACACGGCTGCATACCGGAGTATGTCTTACGCCACTCTTGTGTAGGGTTTAAGGTCGAGCTGTAACGTGT
>NZ_JBPCXO010000282.1:0-2422 GCF_051008435.1 Endozoicomonas sp.
GAAAGAACGGCCCAATTATTCGATGAATTCGATTAAATAGGTCAACTATTCTCACGAATCCATCGAATAATTCGACTCGTTCTACTGAAATTTATGCTCGAAAGCATAAGTCCGACAGACTCCTAGCCCTCTGGGGTCAGTAATAATCTTGGATTGAACCGATAATCCACTGATTCGTCTACTTAATATCCACTTCCCTGTGCATCCTGAACCCTGAATCCATTAGGGGCTGATATTCCCGTAGGAATGCCAGTGGAACAGTGTTTATAATGCGCGCCATGATTAATTTGAATTCAGTCAGTTTATTGCGTTCTGGCAAGATTTTGCTGGAAGAAACCCGCGCAATGATTCATCACGGCCAGCATGTTGGACTGGTAGGTGCCAATGGGTGTGGCAAGTCGAGCTTGCTGGCACTGATTATGGGAGATTTTCAGCCGGATAAGGGTGATGTCAGCATCGACTCGGGTCGGGGAATTGCTCATATGGCCCAGGAGGTTCTGGCCCTTGATCAGAAAGCAGTGGATTACGTGCTGGATGGTGATGAGACACTTCGGAAAATAGAGAAAGCTCTAGAGCAGGCTGAGCGCGATGAAGAACATGGCCAGCTTGCGGAACTTCATGAAAAGCTGCTTCAGGCTGATGGGTATACTGCGCGTTCGCGTGCAGAACAATTACTTCATGGCCTTGGATTTTCCCATGAGCAAATTGAGCGTAGCGTAAAAGACTTCTCCGGTGGTTGGAGAATGAGGCTGAACCTGGCACGTACTCTGATGTGTCCGTCTGACTTGTTGTTTCTTGATGAGCCTACTAACCACCTGGACCTGGATGCTATCGTCTGGCTGGAAAGTTTTTTGAAGCGTTATCAGGGTACGCTGATTATTATTTCCCACGACCGTGATTTTCTGGATGCGGTGATTGATGTCACTATTCATATTGAACATCAAAAGCTGAATACCTACCGTGGAAACTATTCTGCTTTTGAACGCATGCGTTCAGAACGTCTTCAGCAACAGCAGGCTGCTTTTGAAAGGCAACAAAAGCAACGTGCCCACATGGAAAAGTTTGTTGAGCGATTTCGTGCTAAGGCGACTAAAGCCAAACAGGCTCAAAGTCGATTAAAAGCACTGGCCAGGCTGGAAGAAATCGCACCAGCACATGTGGACTCTCCATTCAGTTTCAGCTTTCCTGATCCGGAAAAAATGTCTTCACCTTTGTTGACCTTGGATAAGGCAGAGCTGGGGTATCAGGGCAACACGATGATCAGATTGAAGCTGAACATCTTGCCAGGCAGTCGTATAGGTTTACTGGGTGCTAATGGTGCTGGTAAATCAACATTAATACGGACTCTGGCCGAAGAGCTCCCTCTGGTAGCTGGAGAGCGGCACAATGGTGAGCACCTGAAAGTAGGGTATTTTGCCCAGCACCAATTAGAAAAGCTGGATGCTGATGCCAGTTCACTGCTTCATCTACAACGATTGTCGCCTGAAGCAAGAGAGCAGGAGTTAAGAAACTTTCTGGGTGGCTTTGGTTTTTTTGGTGACAAGGCTCTGGAAAAGATTGAAGGCTTTTCTGGCGGTGAACAGGCAAGACTGGCTCTGGCTATCGTAGCCTGGCAAAAGCCGAATTTACTGTTGCTTGATGAACCGACAAACCATCTCGATCTGGAAATGCGTCATGCCCTGACCATGGCTTTGCAGACGTTTGAAGGGGCTATGATCCTTGTGTCCCACGATCGTAATCTTCTGCGCAGTACTACCGATGATCTCTTTCTGGTTCATGGCGGTAGGGTAGAATCCTTTGAGGGCGACCTGGAAGATTACAGCGTCTGGTTGACCCAGCAGCGTCAGGAAGAAAAGTTAGAATCAACTTCTGAAACGGTTCAGTCCATTAACTCGGCACAAAACCGAAAAGAGCAGAAACGTCTCGATGCAGAGCGTCGCAAGCAGCTCAGGCCAATGAAAAAGAAAGTGGCGTCTCTGGAGCAAAAACTGGAGAAGCAGCAATCTTTATTAGCGGACGTAGAATCTGAGCTGGCTAATCCAATGCTGTATGAACATTCTGAAAAAGAACGTTTAAAGTCGTGGCTGGATCAACAGACTCAATACAAGAAAATCATCGCGGATATTGAAGAAGAGTGGATGGAAGCACTAGAAGCACTTGAAGAAATGGAAGGTGAGTAAACCGTTATGAACTCATCTATCCGTTCTTCGCTTTTGGTGATGAAATGAGGTTCAGATAGAAAGCGCCGCCGCCTGATGGTCATCAGGCAGCAAAGTCCGGGAATGTCGCGACAATGCACTAGGAGCCTGACCGAGAATAGGTTTATCTGTTATGATAAGCCTTAAATCAACCCTAATAATGCCAGATGTCACCACCACCAAAATTCAAGGATAGCCCTGTTGAGTTTGATCAGCACCTGCTG
>NZ_JBPCXO010000283.1:0-20880 GCF_051008435.1 Endozoicomonas sp.
ATGGGTCTGTTCAGAGTGCGGAGCTGAACATCTGCGTGACGTAAACGCAGCAAGAAACATTCTTGCGGTCGGGCATGACCGTCTAGCTGTAGGAATCCCCGTTCTTTAGGGCGGGGAGGATGTCAAACTACCTCCAGTTCATCCTCTTCACTGCAGTCACCCATGAATTCACTGAGTCCTCTTATACCCCCTGCAGATACCGGAACGGTAAGGGTTAATGCAACTGAATCCGTTTCTCATACCCCATTCAATCGAGCGGTTTTGCCAGAATTGATGAGGCATTCTCAGTGGTAACCAGGGCGATCTCTTCAACAGAACAGGAACGTAATTCAGCGAGTTGCTGAAGAACAAGAGGCAGTCGGGTCGGCGTATTTCTCTGCCCCTGATACCCAGACATGGGCATATCAGGGGCATCTGTTTCCAGAACCATACTGCTCAGAGGCAGGGAGGCAGCCAGTTGGCGTGTCTTTCTCGCTCTCTCATAAGTCAGTGTGCCGCCAAACCCCAGCTTGAAACCCAGTTCGATATAGTGTCTTGCTTGTTGTTCACTGCCAGAAAACGCGTGCACGATACCGCTTCTCTTTAATTTAAAGTGCCTGAGCTGTTTGAGAATTTCATCGTGGGCTTTGCGACAGTGCAGAATCACAGGCAGGTTGAATTGATCAGCCAGTTCAAGTTGTCGAACAAAGTAATGAAGTTGGCGTTCGTGATTCGGTTCGGGTAAAGCATAATCCAGACCGATCTCCCCGATCGCACTAACCGACTCCTGCTCTCGGATTAAACACCTTTTCAGTTCATTAAGATGAGATTCTTCGTGGTTTTTCAGAAAATAAGGATGTAGCCCTAATGCGACATAACGTCGCACAGAATCAGACTTCTGGTTGACCAGTTTGAGTGTTCTGGACCAGAAACGGGCTTCTGTGGCGGGAATGCAGATTGATCGGATGCCTTTTAGCCTGCACTGTTCGAGGGTTTCGTCACGATCCTGGTCGAACTCAGGAAAGTCCAGATGGCAGTGACTATCAAACAATTCAGGCATCGGTTTCATCGTGTTCACACAGTTGGTGATAGAGCGTCAGTCTGCTATGTTACCCCGATGAAAATAAAGCAGTATACAGGGTTGGGTGTTTCGCTGGTGTTGATTGGGGCACTGGTTTTTTTACCCGGCTATTTTAAGCAGGAATCTGAAACAGCACAGGCAGGACAGACCTACCAGGAAAAGTGTCAGGTGGCTGAAGGTTGTCGACTGACGACAGACAGTGGCCAGATTGACCTGGAGATCAAACCATCCAGCTTGCCAAAGCTGGAACCTCTGGACATAGAAGTCCGTCTGGAGGGGGTGTCAGCCGATAAAATTACCATGGAGTTTCAGGGTCGCGATATGCCAATGGGGTTGGCTCCATTTCCACTTTACAAGCAGTCCTCCTTTCTTGGGCCTTCGGTATATAGTGGTGTAGGCAATCTGACTTTTTGCACCGTCGATAAGAAAATGACCTGGTTAGCCAGACTGGTGATTGAATCAGGTTCCGTTGTGACAACAGTCGTATTTGAACTGGAGAGTTGAAGCATGAAGCCTCTGGCAATTAAGGCACTGGGTATTATTGCAGGCTTAACCTCCCTGTCCCTGCAGGCTGCAGATGTTGAAATCAAGGGTCAGTATGCAAGAGCAGTACCTGCTGTTTCTACAAACTCTGCAGCTTTTCTGACGATCACTAATAAAGGCAAAGCAGACGTTAAACTGGTCTCTGCAGACAGTGATATTGCGGATCGGGTGGAATTGCATGGCCACAAGCATGAAGGGAACATGATGAGGATGTTCAAGCTCGATGACCTTGATCTTCCGGCAGGAAAAACTGAAGCGCTGGAAAGCGGTGGCAGTCACATTATGTTAATGGGGCTAAAGAAGGCCATGAAAGCAGGTGACGAGATTGATATCACCTTGCATTTCTCCGACGGTGATGCAGTGGATGTGAAGGTGCCCGTAAAGGATCTTAGTCACCAGACCAAAGACACCGCTCATGGTTCCAAGAAAGACAGCAAGATGGATCACGGCTCAATGGATCATAGCACTATGAAGCACTGAGCCTGACCAACAGAGGTTGATGAACAATGTCAGCCTCTGTTGATTATTTAAAAGAAGTAGACAGTCAACAGATAGAGATAACGAGCAGTAATACCCGCACACAACCCTCCAATAGAATGCGCTAGAATCGCCTTTGACGTCAGCTTGCGGTAACCCAATGTATCCAGCATGGCAGTATGCGTGCTTAGAAAGCCACTCCAGCACATGCCCATAGCGGTAAAGACAGCAATATCACTTTCTGACACCAGCCCCTGAGCAATAAAGTTAGGCACCAGTGACATGGCCGCTCCTACAGCGCCCAGTGAGGTGATTGGAAACGCAATCAATTCAGGATGTTCAAATCCGAACAAAATCCGGAAAGGCCACTCAAGATAACTGGCCAGATGTGGAAGTAAGGCAACGCCTTCAAAAGCGCCTCCGGAATATCCGGACTCAGGTGGGCCAAAGGTCAGAATCATGACAATAGTACTGATGATCAGTACACCGGGAATAATGGCTATTCCCATTTCCACTCCATTTTTACCTCCATCCAATAAGGCATTCAGGCTTCGAAGCCCGGCGCCCTTGTGTCCATAGTCAGAGGAGGGGTGTTCGGAGGCACTCACGGCCAGATAATCTACCGGATTATGATCAATTTGATCGCGGGTGAACTTCTGCATCAGACGAGTTGAAATGACCGCCCCGGTAAGTGCTCCAGCTAAACCAATCAGGGCTGCCCTGAAATAGTTCTGATCACTGCCACTCTCCAGAGTGGCCATAAAGGTAATGACAATCAAACCCATTCCAAAAGCGGTACCGAAGTTGGTCAGGGAAAGCAGTTCATGAGGTTTGAAATTGGCACTGAAGCGTCGGTCTTTGGCCAGGCTGATAATGGCTGGATTATCGGAAAAGAATGTCATCATGGCGGCCATGGCCGCTCTGCCAGGAAGATTGAATACCGGCCGCATCAGTGGCATCAGCAATCGTTCAATCAGAGTAATGACATGAAATTCGGTCAGTAGTTTGCTGAGCGCTCCGGCCAGCACTGTAATCCCCATCAATAATAAAACTGTATTCAGTAATAGCTGGTGAGCGGTGTTAAAGAGGGTGTTAAACATATTAGTGACACCCATCTCGCCTGCAATGTATCCAAACAGCAGAGCAAATATTGAAAGCAGAGTAAGAGGCTCTATTATCTGACGATTGTTCCATGTCTTTGGTTTGGGTTGGACTGAAGTCGTTTCATTCATAGACACTCCACAAGTCATTGGGAAACTTATAGGTTAGGACAAAATTCGTGACTGACATGACTCATCAAAAATGGGGTAGTGCTGCCCGGAAGTCAGAGATGGCTATTACTCTTGAGAAGATTCTCCTGACAGCCTTGAAGTAGGGTTTTGTTTTGTAAGGAGGATGACTGGTGGGGGGCACCATGAATCCTTGATGGTGCTATCCGTAACAACGACAAAAAGTCGCTGTTACGGGATTAGGCTTTATGCAATAAGAGAAGGTTTTACTTTCAGAGACAGATTTTGGCTATATCAATGTTCTCGAGTTGTTCTAAAAGTAATATCTGGGTAGCGTTCTTCAGCCAGTGAGAGGTTCACGCGGGTGGGAGCCAGATAAGTCAGGTAGCCGCCCCCATCAATAGCCAGGTTGTCCGCGCATTTGCGTTTGAACTCTTCCAGTTTGCGTTCGTCAGCGCAATCTACCCAGCGAGCGGTGTTGACGTTGACCGGCTCGTACATAGCTTCCACTTTGTATTCATCCTTAAGACGACGCATGACGACGTCAAACTGAAGAACACCTACAGCGCCAAGAATCAGGTCGTTGTTATTCAAAGGCATGAACAGCTGGGTAGCACCTTCTTCAGAAAGTTGCTGCAGGCCTTTTTGAAGCTGTTTGAGCTTCAGGGGATCTCTCAGGCGAACGCGCTTGAAGAGTTCCGGAGCAAAGTGTGGAATCCCGGTAAAGCGGATCTCTTCACCCTGGCTGAAGGTATCGCCAATCTGAATGGTGCCGTGGTTATGCAGACCGATGATATCACCTGACATCGCTTCTTCTACATGAGAACGATCACCCGCCAGGAAGGTAACGGCGTCGGCAATTTTTACATCTTTGCTAATACGTACGTGCTTCATTTTCATGTTGCGGGTGTATTTACCAGAACAGATACGCAGGAAAGCAACACGGTCGCGGTGTTTGGGATCCATGTTGGCCTGAATCTTGAAAACAAAGCCGGAGAATTTGGCTTCGTCGGGCTCCACATCTCTCTGGTCTGTTACACGAGACAGTGGAGCAGGTGCCCATTCAGCAAAGTCATCCAGCATTTCGCGGACACCAAAGTTGGCCAGGGCGGTTCCGAAGAACACCGGGGTCATCGTGCCAGCACGATAAGCTTCCAGGTCAAATTCGTGGCTGCCACCGCGTACCAGTTCTACTTCATCAGCGAAGTCTTCATAAATATCGCCCAGCAGCTCTCTGGCTTCGTCAGAATCAATGCCATTGATCCGAATATCATCCGGTATCATGTGGCCCTGACCGGGGGTGAAGACGTGAATGGTGTCCGTGTAGAGGTTATAAACCCCTTTGAAGTTTTTACCCATGCTGATGGGCCAGGTGATGGGTGCACACTGAATCTTCAGGATACTTTCCACTTCGTCCAGCACTTCAATCTGATCTCGGACTTCACGGTCCATTTTGTTAACGAAGGTGAAAATAGGGGTGTCTCTCAGGCGGCAGACTTCCATTAGCTTAATGGTACGGTCCTCAACACCCTTGGCGCCGTCAATGACCATCAGGCAGCTGTCTACGGCTGTCAGGGTTCGATAGGTGTCTTCCGAGAAGTCTTCGTGCCCGGGGGTGTCCAAAAGGTTGACTGTACGACCTTTGTAAGGGAACTGCATGACCGAGGTAGTAATCGAGATACCCCGTTCCTGTTCCATTTTCATCCAGTCAGAAGTAGCCATACGACCGGTTTTTCGGCCCTTGACGGTACCGGCCATCTGGATAGCACCACCCAGTAGCAGGAGCTTTTCCGTGATGGTGGTTTTACCGGCGTCCGGGTGACTGATGATCGCAAAGGTTCTTCTCTTGCTGACTTCTGGAGCTAACTGAGGGTTCGACATGTTGGAATTCTTAATTGATACGCAGGTGTCACTGAGAAGGTGATTGCGCCTGCCTTGTGGAAAATGAGAACTACCTTACATGAACCGGTGATTCAACAGCAATAAAAGTAAACAGTAATGGATAAAATAATCACCCGATATCATGGTCTGCCCTATTCGTTTTGATACCAGCCTTTGATCGGAAGCAGGTGTGTTCTTTCTTTAGTTTCATGGAACAGAAAAAGCGTGTCAGAGTGGAATGAATAATGCTTTTCTGATGAAAAGCTATTTGCTTTAATGCCTTCAGCATACAGCGGAATCGGCAGAAATAGTGTCTTCTGACTTCGAAGTCTGCCATGAATGCAGGTAACGCATTCAGAAATAACAATGCAATGAAAGAGGATTTCAATCATGGCTATTTACATGAATTTCAACAGCAAGCAACCTGCTGGTAACGTAACCGCAAAAGGCTATGAGGACTGGATTGAACTGGACTCATTCAATTTTGGCGCAGCCCGTAGCATCACCATGGAAGCGGGCGCCATGTCCAATCGGGAAGCCAGTCGCCCCACGCTCAATGAAGTCAACTTGACTAAAAAGCTGGATGCCGCCTCTGGTGGTCTTTTCAAGGAGTCCGTGACAGGTTCAGAAGGAACCACCGTTCAGATTGATATTGTCCAGACCGGTGCCAATGCGGTGACCAAATACGCCAGCTATGTACTGGAAGAATGTATGGTCTCTTCCTACAACATTGGTGCCAGTGCAGGTGGTGCGCCCACTGAAACCATTAATCTGAGTTATGCCAGGGTAGTTGCTGATCTGAGCCACGCCGACAAGACTCACAAGAACAAGAAAAACCTCATGGTCGGCTACGACCTGACCACCGCTGAGCCGCTCTAACATTATCGTTGATACTCAGCTTCACTTATGAACGCAGGGAAATGCACTCTGCGTTCTTCTCTTGCAAAACTGTCTTCATGAAATGAAACATTATGGGTTATGTACGTTCAGTGTTCCTTGGGATATTTCTTTCCCTTCTCACCATAAAGGGGTCTGCCATGTCGATTCTTGATATTGGAAAAATGTGCACTTTCTCGAAAATATCCGGTGTCATTCTCAATAACGGTGAACCGGTGGCCAATGCTACGGTTATCCGGGAAACCGACTACGAGAAAAAGTTTACCGATCAGACGACGACGGATGAGAATGGATATTTTGAAATGCCTGCTTTGTTTGTCCGGTCAATAGCCAAGTATTTGCCTCAGGAGTTTGTGGTAGGGCAGTCAATCAAGGTGGTAATCGGAGATAAGGAAGAACGAATATGGTTCGGCGTTAAACGTAAAAAGGAAGAAAATGTAGAGTCTAGAGGTAAGCCTCTTATTGTGACCTGTGATCTTACAAATGACGAAGAGCACTTAGAAGTTAATGGATCACTATTTATAGGTAAGTGTCGATGGGACGTTGAACCAGACGAAGATATTTTAAGAGAATTGCTTGAAGAAGGCATATTTTTTGACCATCAGCTTGAAGAGTGGGAAAAAACTAATAAGGAAAAGGAAGATAAGTCGTTATGAGTAACGCTCTACAACCAATACTTGTGGCACGAATAGCTGAATCCGCATATAGACTGACAGATACATCTACTCTTGAAGAAGCTGTCACTAGACTTAATGGCATGTTTCAAGGCAGCTTGACCTTCTCCGAATCCAACCTTATCAAAGGCAAAACCGGCGGCCCCGGCTTTATCAAGGTCAGAACTGCTTTTGGCTTTGTACTGGAAGGCAAAAAGCAGTTGGAAGGCCATACTTTTATTGTTTTCCGTGGCACCAAATACCTGGCGGACTGGCTCAGTAACGGCAATGTTACCGTAGGTTCTTCCCACACCGGCAAATCGGTTCACCAGGGTTTTATGAAAGCCTTTCAGTCCATGTTGCCCCAGCTCAGGGATTATACCGGCAAACTGTCCAGCGGCTCTCAGGTTCATTGCATTGGTCACAGTCTTGGAGCTGCGCTGGCGATGATTGCTGCAGAATGGCTTTCTATTGAAAAAGGCATCAGACCAAAACTGTATACTTTTGGTTGTCCGAGGGTGGGGCTGGAAGACTTTGCCAAAAGTACCACCCAACGACTGGGCAGTGAGAATATTTTTCGGGTCTGGCACAAGACCGATATTGTCCCCTGCATCCCTATCTGGCCTTTTGTCCATACACCCGACTCAGGTCGTGATTATTTCCTGCCTTCCCCCGGCTTTTTTCCCGGAGCTGAGTGGCATTCCATGGACAACTACATTCGCTCGGTGGGTAAAAAATCCTGGCAGACGATTTATGCCCTGAGGGAACCCCAACCTACAGAATCGGACATCCAGCGATGGCTGGCCGATAAAACCCTCTTGTCCAGCACCTTGCCAGCCATTAAATGGCTTCAAAGTGCACTGGCTTATGTGGTTGGCAAATGCCTGTCTGTCATAGGCAGCAGTTATCAGATGCTGCAGTCCTCCCACTCAACCCTCATGGACAGTCTGGCGTGGATTCTCAGCCGGGGTGTCAAACTGACTGACAAACTGTCAGGCTGGGTGGTGCATCTGATGCGAAAGATTACCGAATTTCTTGGTATACAGCGACACTTAAACACCGAGAAACCGGAAAAACAGTTGATTCGCTATCTTCTGGAGCGTCTGTCAGAAAAGGTTAACCAGATGGCTAAAAATGCTCTGAGCCAGATGCTGGCCGATGGTCGAGCCATTTAATGTGATGATACAGGTTTTTAGACAAACCGGCCGATAACAGTCTGCGAGTAGATTCGAGATTAGGAAGCAGGTGCTTTGAATCCATCGCAACGGACTTTGCAATGTCTTCAACCATTATTAAACAGGGAGCGGGAGGAACCCCCGGTTAGCCCTGTCAGAGGTAAATGGCGAGGCCGGGAGGCTGAGTTGCTGCCGCTTCCTTCCAGAAAGCTGGGAAAAGATGAAGAACTCAGTGCCAGAGAGGGCACGGTGGCGTTTGCCACCAAGTACGGCAGTTATGTGGAAAAGCAGCTTCACTACGATCTCAAAAGTAAGCCCCTGAATCAGCGCACCCTGAAGAAGCTGGAAACGGAAGCCTCCAGCCTGTTGCGGGATGTCAGAAGTCTGAACCGTAGCAGTGTTGAGTATTGGCTGGATTCTGGCCTGGTTGAAAAAGCGTTTGAGAGTGCAACACCTTTCAAGTGGCGATCCCTTCCTCCTCATGAGCAGGAACATCTTGGTGAAGTCCTGCAGTTCCAGCTTTCTCTTCATACCGATTATCTGAGTTATTCAAAGGCTCTGGATCTGGCTGTAAAAGGGGTGACGCAGCATGAATCCATCTTCTCAGCCAATGCACCGAGAACCGCCCGGTTTTTGACCGAAGAGTCCCAGGGAGCCCATACGCTTTTTCCCGGTCAACTCAGACTCTGGGCAGCACAACATTATGATAAGGACAAAGTCCCCGGAACACCGATAGAAGATGAGGCTGAAGACCTCTATATCAGTGAGTATGAGATGAAGCTGATTGGCAATGCCGAGTATTACACCAACCGGGTTGCCGGCCTTCTTTCAGGTTCCCCTCTGGAGCGTTTGGAACATTTCAGTTATGCACAGCAGGCTGATGAGGCCAGAGACGTTGCCAAAAAACTGATCAAGACGCTGGATGCTCTTGAGCGCCATCCAGACAATATCCCCGCTGAATTACTGGATGCATTAACTCATGATCTGGTGAGTCAATTGGATGGTTTGCTGGACTTTATTGATCATCTGGAAGTCAGTGATGAGGAAGATCCACTAGGACCACAGCAGTGGGAGAAGTTTAAATATTTGGAAGTGCTCTCTTCGATCAAGGTGCTTGAACGTGAAATAGTACAAATTAAAAGCTCCGGTGAGGAAGGTCATCTGAGCAGTAAGAAAACCCGGGAGCTGGCAAAGTTAGAGGCTCTGCATCAGGAGTGGAGTGATCACCTCAGTAGCATCCAGCAAGGGACTGACAATGATTTTCCTCCATCCAGAAGCCATTCAACCAAAAGCCATTCAACCAGAAGCCATTCAACGGGAAGCGTTTCCCACAGCGATGTTCAACCAGTGAATGATGCGAAAGTTTATACCGCAAGTATGTTGAAGCAACTTGATGAGATTGGCCTGAATAAAGCTGAGAAGAAGTTGAAACATGCTCGCAGCCTGGTGCTTTCCACTGTTCAATGGGACACAGTCACTACTCATCTGGATGTAAGAATAGAAGGGCAGGTTCGACACTATGAAAACCAATTGACCCCGGCTTCCCAGATGAAATGGGGGATGGGTGGCAGGGATATATTTGAACATTCCTATCACGGTACGGGCAGACCATCCACTGAAACCAAAGAGCTTTTTCATGCTATGAACATGGGCCAGTCTGAGCTGTCGACGACAGAAAAGGGAAAGAAGAAAGTACTCTTTAAAGGACTGCGTTCAGGCACGTTGAGTGCATATGGCATAAAAGATAAAAAACCCAGACGCGCAGCGGCCAGAAACCGGGCCAGAGAGCTGGTGACTGCAGGGGTAAAACAGTTTCTTGAAGAGAATCCTGGTTATCTGGCATCGGGTAAGCCTATTCCCCTGAAAATGCTTTCTACCTCTCTGCTCAGTGCAGACAAGCTGAGGCACTATCTGCACATCCATGATGACGAACTTAAAATGCAGAAAGAGCAGGTAGCGGCACTCAAGGAAATACAGAAAGAGCTCAATGATGGCAAACCACTGGTCTTTTTTGATGCCAGTGGCGAAGAGCATAAACTCAAGGTCGATATGAAGCTGGCCAATACCAATTATGGTGTTAACTCACTTTCATTGGGCAGTCTGAAATCCATTGTCCGCCCCTGGGGTGAGGCCAAGCGTGTTAATAATGAAGGGCTGGCCGAACTGATGGGGTCTGTTGATCAGTTTGATCCTATTGGTGGTTGGGTAGGCGATTATCTGTCTGGCGGTGCTACGGAAGAATCGAAGAATATTGTTCGTATGCTGGTTGAGCAAATAAGGGACTTGCATGCTTCGGGTGACTATCGAAAAGAAGGCGAAGATGCCTACAAGATGATTGAGCGTCTGCAGTTACTGGCTTTCAAGATAGGTGCAGTGGGTCATATCAATTGTAAGAGTGGTAAGGACAGGACCGGTGAGGCAGATGCATCGATCAAGCGCTTTGCAGCCGAGGTAGAAGCCAGAGGCTACGTCCCCGATCCCCGTAAGCGTATTGGCAGGGAAGATCGCAATCTCAGTCAGGCTTTCCAGTTTGGTTCAGGCAATATTGAGTGGCAGCAGATGAACATTAACCGTCCAGGCTTTAAGACTCAGCTGAATAAAAAGCGTCTGGGCGAATTTGTCTACCAGCGCTCTCATAAAGCCCGATTCAACGTGAAATAACCATTTACTATGAAAATGCCGCTGTTTCGAGCTCTGTAGTCAGTATCATGGTTCGGGGTGAGCGGAATTTTCGGCTCATGGCTGTTTGGCTCATGGCTGTTTGGCTCATGGCTGTTTAATGTCTTTTAAAGGAAGATCCAATGCTTGATGCTGAGCCAGCAACAGTCAGGGAGGGACATTATCAGAAAGTCTCTGACTATTATCAGGACGCTCTGGCTTTAAGCCAGACCGATGAGAAAGCCGCAAGCCTGGCGCCTGATAAACAGACCGGGAGATTGAAAGCCCGTGAAGTGACATTAAGCAGTTATCTAACGACTCACCTTTCTTTTTCTCCTCCCATGGCAGAAGTGTCAAAAGCGATTAATCAAATGACGATCGCTGCTGCTGAATGGGAGCAGAAATTGCAGATGCCTGTGTCCGTGGATCAATTCAAAGTGGCAAACACCTACGATCCTGACTCTGAATCCCTTTCAAGGCATCTTGAAGGCCTTCTCAATCAGAAATCCTCTCAGTATTTGCGGTTATCGGAGCGATTACTGGGAAGGTTACGGGCCTGTGGAGAACACCCTGAATCCAACTGGCAGAACACCAATAAGCAATTCGAGGCGATAGAACAGGAGTTTTTTGACGGATATCGTCGTTTAAATTTTCTTTGCAGCGGTGATCTGGAAAGCCTGAATCAGGAGTTTCATGGGTTTCTGGACCTCTCTGTAGTGAGTGCCCAGGATTATCTGGAAAAGCTGCCAGTCACTGGTGACGTGAAACAGCAGCTACTCAATGCGTTGTATCAGCGCATGCAACTCTTTATCGACCTGATGGAGAGCTATTGTTTTCACACTGAAGGTCAGGCTGGGAAACTTAAAGTCCCTGAACCCCAGGTCGTCAAACTGCCCGCTCGCGGTTTTGCCTTTAAAGACTTAAGAACTTATAGAGCGCCTGAGTCGGGACCTTTTTACATGGAGCCTCAGGAAGGACAGTCCTGCAGCAGGCATGCGGCCAATGCTTTTTTTGGTGGTCCTCTGGTGATGCACCCCGTCTCTCATGAACCCATGCCAATGGATATCGTCTTACCGGATATGAAACAGATATTGGCTCGGCTGGAATGTCAGGAAATGTTTGGTCAGCCAATGCCCGTGGTGGGTGGACAATTTCTGATGAGTGCGGAGCTGGCCGATGCTCTGGATCAACTGGAACATGACAGGGTGATGCTGGTTTCCGGGGTCAACTCACATTATGTCTGCTTTCGAAGAGACACCAAAGGGCAGTGGTACAAGCTTGAGAGTGTGGCTTATGAGAAGGGAGAGCAGGAAGCCATCAGTCCGGGGCGCTATCTTCTGGAGAGAATCTATCATCAACGGGATTTGAAAAATCTGGGGGATGCTGACGCCCAGGTGGATATTATCCACCTGGAGGGGGAGACATTACCTGGTCTGGTATTTCAGATTTGATTAAAAGGTTCTGGCCACTGCAAAGCGTGCCAGGTCTTCCATCGCATCCCGGTACTGGCTGTCGGGCAGAGCCTGCAGGCAGGCAATGGCTTTCTCAGACTGCTCTCTGGCTTTCTGGGCCGTATAATTCAAGGCGCCACAAGCACGAACGGCTTCAACAATCTGATCGATTTTGTCCAGACCACCCTGTTCAATGGCTTCTTTCACCAGAACTTTTTGCTCCGGACTTCCTTCGGAAAGAGTGAATATCAGGGGTAAGGTCGGTTTGCCTTCAGCCAGGTCATCACCCAGGTTTTTACCCATGGCTTCACTGTCGCCTTCGTAATCAAGCAGGTCATCCACCAGTTGGAACGCCATACCAAGATGATTACCGTAATCCCTCAGCGACTGCTCAATCTTCCTGTCCACATTCGACATGACCGCTGCAGTATGGGTTGAAGCTTCAAACAGCATAGCGGTTTTGCAACGGATGACATCCATATACTGTTTTTCTGTCACGCTGGCATCATTGATGTTCATCAATTGCATGACTTCACCCTCAGCGATGATGTTGGTCGCATCGGAGAGAATTTTAAGCAGCTTCATATTGTCCAGGCCGACCATCATCTGGAAGGCACGGGAATAGAGAAAATCACCGACCAGAACACTGGGAGCATTGCCCCAGAGAGCATTGGCTGTGTCACGCCCACGGCGCAGGTCGGACTGATCCACGACATCATCGTGCAACAGGGTAGCGGTATGGAGAAATTCGATGACAGCAGCCAGCGGAATATGATCATGTCCCTGGAAGCCAGTGGCACGCGCGGTCAGAAGAACCAGAAGGGGTCTGAGCCGTTTACCTCCAGACTGGATTATGTACTGGCCAATTTTACTGACCATGACAACATCCGAGTGCAGCTGTTCGGCGATGCACTGATTGACTCGGGCAAAATCTTCGCTGACAACGGTTTGGAAGGAGTGCTTGTTGCGTTCAGGCATAAGGCTGCTGCAGAGATAGGGAAATCGAGCATCGTAGGTAGTGGCTGCCTGACTGTCAATAGCTGCATGACCTGAGTGTTCATTTGATGGACTTAATCGTCGATCATATGACAGGCAAAAACCTCTGCATGGATCGATTTTATTGTGGAAAAGATCAGAGGCGAGATTTATTGGGAATAGTCGGTAAAAATGAGTCTAAACTGTAATCGCCATAAGCCATTACTATGCAAAGCATTTTTAGTTTCTGATGGCTAATCCTCAGGTTTTTGGTGGCCGGGATTAACCGGTATCTTGATGTCTTACCATGCAAATTCAGATTATTGCTACCCCTCCGGGTGAGATGCTGACCTGCCTTTCTTTTGCTATTTCCGAAGGGGAAGTGGCGACTATAGGTAATACTGCCGCGAGCAAAATTGCCCTACCCAGCGCTGCCAGTCAGGAAAAAGAGCAATATGGCCGTATTGTTGAAGACAGCGGGCAGTGGTCTCTGGAAAGTTACTGCGCTGAACTGTTTACCCTTAATCATGCCAAAGAACCTTTGCCCAGAGGGGGAAAAAAAGATCTGCAGGATGGGGATCTCATCAGCTGCAAAGGTTATCAGCTGATGTTCAGTAATTTTTCACCCTGGAAGTCTGAGCCGTTTACGGGTACTGAACCTCAATCAATGGAACCTCTGGGTAGTCTTGAAACACTGGTGTCAGACCATCTTATTGCCAGTCAGACGACCGATGTGCTGGACGACCCCTTTTTAATAGAGGAAAGCAGGGAGAGTGAGCCGCCCCAGGAATCTGCTGAAGTACATCTTCTATTAGCCGATGCGCCACCTTCAAAATCAGCACCCGGGGTCGTTCAGGGAGTAGCCACACCAGGCCTGATTGATGTTCTGGCCGACCAAGGTTTTCAGGATGAGCCCTTTGAGCAGTCAGAAACATTCTGGTCTGCGGGGCTGCAGTTAAAGCAAACCCATCGAATGATGGAGCACTTTCCTGTGGAGTCAGACCTTCTGTCTTCCAGAAAAATGCAAGAACCATTGCCTGTGACCTCTCTCAATGAACCTTTGAATAAGGCCATGCTGTCAGCTCTGACAGAGACTTTGAATGACCTTGAGCCAGACCAGCTTTTAAAAGCCATGAATGTTTCCCGGAGTTGGTGGCCTGGTATGAGGTCAGAGTCTGCCTTCTGGAAACAGTATGTCTCGGTATTTAAACAAAGAGCTTTCAGTGAAGAGTATCAACAGCTTTTTATTCAGCGCGTCCATCACGCTTTGAGGTCCAATGCCTTGAAAAAAGCCAAAAAGAATGACGTGACTTCTGGTGAGAAAGTGGAGCGCTAATAGAATGAAGATTCTCCATCAACTGATCTCCAGTGGATCAATGAAACCCTCTTCTTGTCCTGGTGTCGCATGCTTTCTTCACTGGCTGGTTATTGTTCTGACGGGCTGGTTTATTTTGTCAGGTTGCAGTTCCAAGCCAGAAAAGGAGCCTCCTACTGTATTGAACCTGGAAATAAAGGCGGGGTCTGTCATCAATGCAAACCCACAGGAAAACGCGGCACCCTTGCAGGTCAGGCTTTATGAATTAAAAAGCAAGGACATTTTTATTCATGCTGACTTTCTTGATCTGTACGAGAAGGACGAAGCCACACTGCAGGCAAGTCTGGTGAAAAAGCATCAATTGCCCACTATCTGGCCGGGGATGAATACAAAACTGACCTTTCAACTCGACAGCGAGACGGCCTTTGTGGCCATTCTGGGGGAGTTCAGTGATTACCTTTCGGCTGTTACCAAGCTGTTGCACCCAGTCGTGAAAGGCAAGAGTAATCATCTTGTTCTGCGTATTGAGGGAAATCGTCTGAGCTTTTCCTCAGCGGCTGACTCCGCATCCCTCCAGCAAGAAAAAGCCATGAGTATTATAGCAGAGGTTGGCCGTGGAAAGTCATTATGATCGTGTCGTGTGGCTCGAGGGTATGTTTCTCAGTCCCCAGCATTTTCAGCAGCAGGAACGCTATCTTGAACATTATGTCCGGAAAATGCTTGAGATCTTTGAACCCGGGAGAGCCGGATTTATCGAACTCAAGCTCGATCCGTTGCAACTGAAAGCAGGCAAAATCTATCTAAGAAAAGCGGTGGGGGTCTTTCCGGATGGCACGCCCTTTATTTTGAAAAGAGATTTGAGTCTCACGGTCACCAGTGACGATAAAGGCGCAACAGTTTATCTCGCTTTGCCTCTGGTCAGGGGAGGGTATATGGACACTGCCCTTGAGGAAAAGAGTGACAAAGCCGTGCGCAATGCCAGTTACCCCTGTGCCGTTCTTGACAGTAATGATGATTCCAGCGAACCCGTGGATTTGCAGCTGTCTACGCTGAATCTCAGCCTTTTCTGTACCGGCTCCTCTCTGGACAACTACACCTTTCTCGCTGTTGCCAGAATACAGGATGTTCAGTCCGATGGAGAGCTGTTACTGGACAGTACATTTATCCCCAGATGTCTGAATTACAAAGTCTCTGCGTACCTGGAGGAACAGGTGCAAAGTCTTTATGCGCTGATGAGACAAAGGGCAGGAACCATGGCTGCTCAGGTGGGAGTTCAGGGTGATCAAAAAAGCTATCAGACCCTGCAGATATCCTACATGTGGCTGAGATCCCTGAATCGTTACAGTGCAGAGCTGAAATTAATTAATGAACAGTCAGGAGTCAGTGCCTTCCAGCTGTATATGAGACTGGTCGTGATGGCGTCAGAAATCAGCACATTCACCCAGACGCTGGCGCCTGAATTTGCTGCATTTGATGAATTTACCACTTATGCCTCTTTTGCTCCGGTCCTGTCCAGTCTGCTACAGAGCCTTCAGCATGTCAGTCAGGATAAAGTGGTTCATCTTGAGTGGGATCGACGTTTGTTTGGTAGCCGTCGTTTATTAAGAACCCGTGTGGAAGACCGAAGTCTGTTTAATGACTCTCGCTTCGTTCTGGCTGTGTCGTCCAGCATGGGGAGAGCCCAAACAATGGAAGTGTTTCTGACATCGGCCAAACTCTGTGGTCAGACCCAGATCGCTGAAAAAGTCAGAAATGCGCTTTCCGGAGTCAGTATGGAACATTTGCCATCGGCACCCATTGAAATCCGCTCCAGAACTCAGTGCGCCTATTTTGAAATAGATACCAATGATTCACTCTGGCTGGATATGGTGAAAAAACAGGACATTCTGGCATTGCATATTGATGAGCAGATGCCGGATGACACCGAAGTGGATTGTTATGTGATTCGTTGATGCCGGAATATCTTTTGGCATTGAGATTTTTTGTTGCTCGAAGGTGGCAAAAAAGAGTGATGAAAAGAGTGGCGAAAAGAGTGGCGAAAAGAGTGGCGAAAAGAGTTTCGGTCGCTCATGGCTGTTCTTAAGGTGGAGGGTATGATGTCTTCTGATGAAGTTGCAAAGCCCCTTGAGTCCCTGGCGAGCTGCCGGGATGTCATGGCACAGCTGCAACATTTTTCCGGTTCCGACAACAGATTGATTAATCTCTCGGCCGAGTTGCTGGCCATTCTTACGACACTCTCCATGGCCAAATCCACGCCCAATATCAATGAACTCTACAACTATCTAAAAAGGTCGGTGGCCGAAGTCCATAGTCGGGGACTGCAGTCAGAATACTCCCCCAGAACCATGGAAAAAGTCTGCTATCTGTTGTGTGCTGCTCTGGATGAAGAAGTGATGAAAACCTGGTGGGGGCAAAACCTCTGTTGGGAGAATCACAGTCTGGTTGCGGGTATGTATCAGCAACGAAATGCCGGTGAAGTGTTTTTTATTCTGGTCAATCAGGCCTTGCAGGAAGCTGACAAGATGCGTGATTTTCTGGAAGTGGCTTATCTGTTATTGAGACTGGGCTTTAATGGTCGCTACCTCAACAACGACAATCGTGAGCTGGTGGATTTAACGGATAATCTCTTTCGGGAAATACAGGCTCACAGAATCGAGCCAACGATTGATATCCCTTCTGATCGGCACGCTGCCTGGATCCCGATTCAACAAAAGCCGGTTCGATTTATTCTTATCTCAGCCTTCATTTTTCTCTTGCTGACAGGCTTTGGCAGTCACTACTGGATCGTGCACATCAACCAACTGTCTGGTGACAACCTGATTCCCCTGATGCAGGTGGAAACGAAAAAACAATCCCCTGTTGTATCAGGCAAGCATCAGACTGACGGGCACTGATCACTATGAAAAAATTAGCTTTAATCATTGTGTCTCTGGTTGCGGTCGTGCTGTTGCTTTCTCTCTGGCTGGCCCCAGAGTTTTATCCCAAGCTTTATTCCTGGCTGGGCTCGGCCCAGAGAAAGTGGTTCTCGGTCATTATTATTGCCGGCCTTCTGATGTTTTTTATGGGACCCGCTATTCGGTTCTTCAAGAAAAAACGACAGAAGCAGCCCAGTGTGGACAAGACAGAAGCTCAGCAGCGGGAAGAAGCTCTTAAAGAGAGAATTCGACATCTGGAAGAAGACTGGCATTCGCTCTGGGTGAAGTTAAAGGAGATGGGGAAGGCTGAGAATCCTTACTCTCTGCCCTGGTTATTGATGATAGGGCTGGAAGATTCTGGCAAGTCCTCCTGGCTGGTGGATACCGGTTTTGAAAAGATCACACGCAGTCATGCCCGGGAGCTTGGCATTGAATTCTGGGTCAGTGAACAGGCAGTGATCATCGAATGGAACGGGGACGAAAGTGCTGCCGAGGACAACGAAGAAGAGATTAAGCTCTGGAAGAACCTGTATCGCTTATTAACCCGGAAAAGGCCAAGGCAGCCTCTGACTGGACTCTTTCTGGCATTGTCCATCGATCAGCTGCTGACCCGTCACCCGAACAGTTTACTGGAACTGGCTAGACGTATCAGGCGGTCATTGTTGGAACTCTACCGTCAGTGTTCGATCAGGTTACCCATGTGGCTGCTATTGACTCAGTTTGATCGACTCAGTGGTTTCGCTGATTTCTTTCGAAGGCAAAGTGATTTTGATCAGTCATCTCCTTTCGGGTTTGTTTTGACGGATGGTTATGATCACAAGCAGTGTGCCGCTGCTTTTTCAGCACTGCACCAGTCGCTCTATGCGGCTCTGCAGAGCAGCGCCTATCAGGAAAAGGACACTGAGGCCAGAAAGTCACAAATGCGATTCTTCCTGCAGTTTACTCTGCTGGGAGAGCGATTAAGTTTCTTTTGTGATGAAGCCTTTAAAGCTCGTGAGCAATTGAGCTTCCCTGAGTTGAGAGGGGTCTGGTTAAGCTCCTGTGATCAGCATGGCAGTGCCTTGAATTTGCTGGCCACAGATGTCGGAATGAAACACGGATTTTCAGTCAAGTCAGAACAGCATCAGACGACAGAACGCCACAGTTATTTTACTCGCAGTTTCTTTTCCTGTGTGGTTTTTCAGGAGCTGAACAGGGTGGGCGAATCGGCTCGTGGCAGTAGCTGGCTAATGCGAAGGTATCTGGGCTACACCCTGTTGGGTGTTGTTCTTTTAGGTGGGGTGTCTTTTTTTCTTTATCAGATTTATCTGAACAGCAAGCTGATCGATACGATGAAAGTCGTGACTCGTGAATATTCTGACTCTATCTCGAAGCTGGGAGCGAAACCGACTTTTCCACAGGTTATAGAGCCCTTGTCATCTCTGCAGAAGCTGGATAGAAAATTTCAGGAGTCCGGAAAGTTCTTCTGGCATCTGGGCATGATGGATGCCGACATGACGGAAGAAGTTCATCTGGCTTATACGGTGCAATTGAATAAATGGCTGTCAAAGCCACTGGCAGACCATCTTCACAGTCGGCTGACTGATGCTCTAACCCACCATCAGGAAAAGCTGGTCGACATCATGATGTTCTATCTGATGCTCTTCTATCCACAGCTGATGGATCAGGAAGTTCTGATTACTCATGTTTTGGAGCGAGTACGTCAAAAACAAGATTTGACGATGAGTGAGCAGAATGAGTTGAGCCAGCTGCTTAATGATCTGTTGTCTCAACCTCTGAAAGGCATTAAGCCGGATCAACAGTTGATTGATGAAGCGAGAAACAAGCTGGCGGGTCAAAGTGATGAGCAGATGGTATATGACTATGTGCAGGTTCATGGTCGTTATGGACAGGTCAGCCTAGAAATCTTGCTGGGGCAGGATGTCATGGAGGTGTTTACGGCGGGTGACGGGCGTCATTCAGGTTTCCCATCGTTTTATACCCGGGCGGTTTACGACCGACTGGATCTCACCGAAAGTTCTGGCCTGATCAAACAAGCCATATCGATCTTGAACTTGATAAAAACGGGTGTTACCCGAGTGAGCGAGGCAGAAATGCAGCGGGTCAGCGCTCAGGTCAGGGAACTTTATTTTCAGGATTATATTCGACACTGGCAGAGTCTGGTGGGGTCTCTACGGTTAAGAAGTACCGGCAGCCTGATACAGACGACCCAGCAGGTAGCTCAGCTTTTTGGCTCTTTTGAATTTCAGGGTGATAAGGCTGTTCTGTTTGAATTGATTCATGCCATCAACTGGCAGACTCAGCTGGCTGCCCCTAAATTGTTGGATTCAGCCAAGTCAGAGAACGCACAAGCATCTAATGAAAAATCGTCTGACAGTCAGACGAATAAAGATGCCGGAGAGAGCAAAACAAGTCAGCAGAGCAAGGCTCCTTTACCCAGTGATCCTGGTATTGTTAATCAGTCGTTTAGTGGCTATGCCGGTTATAGCGGTGAGAAAATGGGAAAAATTACCCGGGCACTGGCTGCTTTACTGGTCGATCTGAACAGGATTCAGGCCGAAGACAACAACGGTCTGGGCTTTTATGAGCAAACTCTGAAAATAATGAAGGGTGAAAGTAACAGTCTGGATAAAGTAGAACAGCTCGCGGCGGCGGATAACACTCAGGTGCATTACTGGCTGGAGCAATTGGTTCAGCAGATCATGAACGGTTATGTCGTAGGCACTGCTAATCATATCCAGTTTAACTGGTCAGAAAACGTTTATCCTTTCTGGCAAAAGTATCTCAGTCATTATTTCCCGTTTCAGCCCAGTGTTTCGATGGACGCCAACCTGTCTGATTTTATCGAGTTCTTCAAGCCGGAAGGCATACTTCGCCGTTTCGTAGGGGGGATCTCTGCTCCCTTTCTTGAATCCGGTCGTATGGGCTGGGACGTGAAGAGCGTCAGGGGGCACAAAATCCCTCTGGACAGTACCTTTTTACGGCAGCTGGGTTTTGCTGAGGCTTTGACAAGAGCCTTCTTTACCGCAGATGGACGGTTGCAGATCAATTATCGAATGCGTTGCAGGGAGCTTTCTGATCAGGCAACGGATGTCGTCATTCGGGACGCAAATGGCCGGTTTATCTACAGTCATGGTCCTCAGTTATGGCAGGAGCGCAAATGGCCCGGCAGTATGACAGAAAGTATGCTGGTGACCTTTAGCCGGGACAGTCTGGTTTTGGGGCAGAATCAATTTTCCGGAGCCTGGGCATGGTTCCACTTTGTCTTTGCTTGCCAGCAATGGCGTAATGATCGAAATGTAGAGCTTCAATATGCCCTGAAGGGTTTTAAAGCGATATTGGAAATCGATCCGATGCAAAGCAATAACCCTTTTAATCCAATGTTGTTCACTAAAGTTTCATTTTCTCAGAAGGTTACCCGATAAGCTCTGTTCAGTTAGAAAAGTGTGATTTAATTGTGTGCTGGGCTAGCCTGATTGTCTGCGCAGTCGTCGATGTGTTCCACCACCGCATCCATGACGATATATACCGCTACTAAAAACCTGCGACAATCAGTGATTCTCTGGGTTTATCTACACCGTCAACACGGCTGCATACCGGAGTATGTCTTACGCCACTCTTGTGTAGGGTTTAAGGTCGAGCTGTAACGTG
>NZ_JBPCXO010000284.1:0-4108 GCF_051008435.1 Endozoicomonas sp.
TGTTTAACGCTCATGGCTGTTTAACGCTCATGGCTGTTTAACGCTCATGGCTGTTTAACGCTCATGGCTGTTTAACGCTCATGGCTGTTTAACGCTCATGGCTGTTTAACGCTCATGGCTGTTTTATATTCTCTGGTGAGCTCGACCTGCTTCCTCACCAGAGGTAACATTTTTCTGGCTCTTTTGAAAAATGAGTGAGTAATAGCCTGTCAGGAGTGATGTCTGTGATCGACATTGCTTCTGAGACAATGGTAGATAGCTATCCAGGGAAATACCTTGTGCGCTGTCAGCAGGTATCTGGCCGGGAGTAATATGACAACAATTTCAAAATCCCATTTGTTGAGTCGCATGCTGGCTTACATGATCGTTGGGTTTTCCCTGGGCTGGTTTGTTGGAGAGCCTTTTTTAGGGCTCTGTGTGGTGATGGGAGGTTATTTTGTTTGGAGCTTTCGTCAACTTTTCAAACTGCTGGACTGGCTGAACGATCCCAAGGCCAAGAATAAGGAACCGCCCGAGAGCAAAGGGTTCTGGGGTGAGATTTTTGATGGTATCTACCGCTTACAAAAACAGCACAGCCGTTCTCGACAAAAACTGGCTGTAGTGATTGAGCGCATTCAGGAATCAACCGCTGCCCTGAATGACGGTGTCGTGATGATTGATAATCAGAGTAATCTGGAGTGGTGGAATCCCGCTGCAGAAACGCTGATGGGTCTTAAGATGCCCAATGATCAGGGGCAATTGATTACTAATTTGCTGCGTGATCCCAGATTTGCTGACTATTTTGAGCAGGGCGGTTATCAAAAAGCTCTGGAAATCCCTTCCCCCATCAATGCTGAACACCAACTGCAATTTAATATTACCGTTTATGGTAAAGGCAATCGCTTGATGACCGTGAGAGATGTCACGCGTTTGAATCAGCTGGAAGTCATGAGAAAGGACTTTGTTGCCAATGTATCCCATGAGTTGAGAACGCCGCTGACGGTGGTTTCCGGATATCTTGAAACCATGCTGGATAGTCTGGGTCCTGATTCAGGTCTGCCCCCTGTTTGGGAGAAAGCGCTCAATAGAATGCAGGAGCAATCGCTGCGAATGCAGAACCTGGTGGCAGACCTATTATTACTGTCCAAGCTGGAATCGGCCGAAGCCCAGTCAGATGAAAATGGGGTGCCTGTTAAAACCATGCTTAATAGCATTGTTGAAGACGGGCGTGCACTCAGTGGTGAAAATCAACATCAGATTTCTCTGGATTGCCCGGAAGATGTTGTTTTGGCTGGCAGCAGCAGCGAGTTACGCAGTGCCTTTTCGAACCTGGTTTTTAATGCCGTTCGCTATACGCCACTGGGTGGAAAGATCCATGTACGCTGGTGGCAGGACAAGGAAGGCGGGCATATGATGGTGGAAGATAACGGGGTCGGAATTGATCCCATGCACATTCCCAGGTTAACCGAAAGATTTTACCGGATTGATAAAAGCCGAAGTCAGAACACAGGGGGCACAGGGCTTGGGCTGGCTATCGTCAAGCACGTAATGCTGAGACATGGAGGTAAACTCACTATCAGCAGTCACCCTGGAAAAGGCAGTCGATTTGTTTGTCACTTCCCTGAAAAATGCCTTGAGTTGGAATGCTCATAAAAAAAGCAGAAAAGGGGCAATAGCTCCTTTTCTGCTTTTCGGTATACCATCAAAAAACGAATTATCTTTTCATGGTCATTCATGATTCAAATGGCCTGTTTAACAGGATTAAATATCCGGGCTATTGAATCATATTTGCATTCTGATCCTCTGATATCTGCATTCCGACAGCAGTGGACAAGAGATTAGTCTGGAGTCCTGAAAAAGGTTGACAGAGTCCTCAACACCAATCAGTCTTCAACGACACAGTCCAGACGTTTTTTGCCGGTGCGATCCAGGTAAGCTTGGAAATCACGTGGCAGACGGCCTGTAGTAGAACCATCCCACTGTACTGTGTCACCAGATTCAGTTTGGAATTCAAAAGTAAACTTTTGTACATTTCTACGACGCTTTGGAGCCGCTACTTCCAGATCGTCCAAGTCACCCATGGAAATGCCACGTTCAGCCATAATTTGCTTTACGGCTTCAATGCTTTCCATTTTTGCTTGACGCTCTTCGTCAACTTTATTACGTGCTTCAACTTTCTCCTGCATCACGTCCTGCATTCTGGAGATAATACGCTCAAGATCTTCGACATGAACATCTTTAAACAGTGAGCGGATACGTGTTTTACTGCTCAAGCGATGATGAATTTCTTCAAAAACGTTCATTCAGGAACTCCCAATTCAGACCAAATCGATGGGGTATTGATGGTTTTCAATTATGAAAGTGCCTATTTATACAGGAAGCTTTTAATTGATGGAAGTATTTAATGTGCATTTACGAAGTATTTAAATAGATTTAATAACGTTTTATGAGTTGATAGGAACGATTGTACAATAGATAAACAGTTGACGTTCGATGAGACGCGCTAATGATTTGAATCCCCTTGAAATTATTCATTTTTTTAAAGAGTCAAATACATGCTTGAGTATTCAGCCCTTTAAAAAATAACAATATAGATTAAATGGCTGATGTATTGGGAAGCGTATGGCTCTTCAATAGTCTTGAGAAATCCTGAAGCGCTTTTATTCCGCTTTCCTCCGACTCATGGCACCAATTAATTAATGCTTCTATTCGTTCATTTTTATCTTTTATCGTATTCCAGATAGCCTGAAGGTCATTTTTTTTCTCGTAAATCGTATTTAGAACCTGACTGGTATCGAGAATTTTCTGGACTCTTTCCTTATGGTCAGGAATTAGCAGGCTGTTTTCTCGAGCCAAAAGCTTTCTGGCAGAATTAAATAGTCGTCTGGTCTGGGCACAGGCTCTGCTTTTTTCATCTCTGACCATGGGGGCAATGACCATTTTTTTGTACTGGACCATAATTTGAAAGCGATTATTAATTACGGCCATCACCGTGTCGGAATCAATATGGTTCTTTTCAAAGTCCATTTTGGCCAATGGATTGACTTTTCTTACATGGGCAAGATTTAAAAAACCGAAAAAACGAATCCATAACCAGCCAATATCAAATTCCCATTTACGCACCGACAGCTTGGGAGAGTTGGGGAAGGTGTGATGGTTGTTGTGCAATTCCTCCCCTCCGATCAGCAAGCCAATAGGAAATAGGTTTCTGGCGGCATCTTTACATTCAAAGTTGCGATAACCACTGTGGTGACCCAGACCGTTAATGACACCGGCAGCAAAAAGCGGAATCCAGAGCATTTGAACAGCCCAGATGGAAATGCCCAGGGTGCCAAACAGTAACAGGTCAATGGTCAGCATGAGCACAATACCTGCCTTGGTATAAGGGGTATACAGTTTTCTCTCAATCCAGTCATCGGGGGTTCTTTGTCCGTAACGCTGGAGGGTTTCCTGATTCTGTGCTTCTTGACGATACAGCTCTGCTCCCTGCCAGAGTACTTTGCCAAGCCCCTTGCGAACCGGGCTGTGGGGATCACTGTCGGTTTCGCAAAAAGCATGATGTTTTCTGTGGATAGCTGTCCATTCCAGAGTCCGCATGCCTGTAGTCAACCACAGCCAGAAGCGAAATAGATGCTGTAAAATCGGGTGAAGTTCCAATGCATTGTGAGCACTGAAACGATGCAGATAAATCGTCACGGACAGGATGGTGATGTGAGTCAGTAGCAGTGTGACCAGAACGGCTTCCCAGAGGGAGGGGGACAGCAATCCTTCATACCACATGGTTCATACCTCATCGGCTTTTCATAGGGGACAGCTCTTGGGAGGCTGATTTATTGCTTGTGCCAGAGTGTATCTGACGACTCCATGAAACAGCGATACTGCATGGTTAAAGACTACTGATTTTATCGTCCATATAAAACTGCAGTCTTGAAATAAGTTATCAGCTTTTTATATCAGAAACATTTTTTTAGAGCTGTGCATGCCTGAAATGGACAAAGTACGAAGGAGTGTGAGCGGCAATTAATGTAAGAAAAAACGACGATCATGAGCTACTTTTATGAAATCGTTGATATAGCAACAGCTTCTTACCTGTATGACTGCTCAAATTTTATCATCTGATAATCAAGAA
>NZ_JBPCXO010000285.1:0-1253 GCF_051008435.1 Endozoicomonas sp.
AAGGGATATCGGGCCTGAAGCCTCACTAATGGGGGTTGTGTAAATAATGACTTGTTGGGCATCCGGGTCATCGGGGTAACCTTCAACACCTATTTCAGGGGGCTTTTCAGGGATCCATGTCAGGCCAATGCCGTTGGGCAGCATCACTGTGTTTGATTGGAGTGTCAGGACATCAATGGGATGCCCCTGAGAGTTGTGGTATACAGGCAGGCCTGAGTGATCTTTCCCCTGGTAGTTGAGCTTTTCATGATGAAACTTCAGATCAGCGTTATCCGATAAAGACGCTGGCCAGAACAAGGCTGATAGAGGAATCGCTCTGGCAGTCACTTGTGGAGCAGGTTTAAGCCATTGTCCCAGGTTTTCAAACATCAGAGCCCAATCTGTTCCGGTCAGGATCTGAGAGCTGTCAGCAATGGCGGAAAGAGGGCCAGCCAATAAGACTCCGGTATGGGAAAGCTGATAGAAAGGGCAGGTTTCGGAAGTACAGTGATCAGTTGCTAAAGTTTGATCAGAGAGCAGATCTGCTCCCAAGTCTTCGTCGTCTCCCCAATCTTCATCGATATCAAGTTCATCTCCCAATGCCGCCAGCTCAGCCTCTATCTTTTGCTGCTTGGCCTGTTGGTCTTCCAACCATGCGATCTTGGAAATAACGTAATCTTTCAAGCCCTTTCCGAAGTCGGTGTTGGCCTTAAGGTTGAGGAAATCGAGAATATCCACCCACGCATCAATGTCGTTAAGGTGGGACTCCAGATACTCAACTCTGGCGATGTAGTCTCTTCTTGCAGCCCATGGGTTTCTGCCCTCTATGACGGGATGGCGCTTCAACACAATCCGCTCTGAATACCGATCCAGAGGTCGGGAGTCCTTGGGTTTTTTCTCGGGCTCTTTCTCCTCTGAATAATTCGGCTTCCAGTCGTCCCAACTATCGACGCTAACAATTTCAAGGGTTCGTCCTCTGGCCCCGGTGTAAATGCGGTGCTCTTCCATCTTGTTGAGGTGGCGCTCAACCCTCATTCCACCCACTTCAAAAACCTCCACCACGTCAGCCGCTGAAGAACTGGGCTGCTCTGCCGTTTTCCGTCTCTCCGCTTCAGCACGAGCCGCTGATGCTTGTTGTTGAATGCGCTGCTGTGTTTCAGCCGCCCCCTGCGCGTGCATATTCTGATGCCACTGCTGCATGTTGGCCTGGTTATATGGGCTGTTCTTCAGATTTTGTTGAACTTGGTTATTTACGGTATTCCGGATGTTGTTAA
>NZ_JBPCXO010000286.1:0-8017 GCF_051008435.1 Endozoicomonas sp.
ACACGTTACAGCTCGACCTTAAACCCTACACAAGAGTGGCGTAAGACATACTCCGGTATGCAGCCGTGTTGACGGTGTAGATAAACCCAGAGAATCACTGATTGTCGCAGGTTTTTAGTAGCGGTTCGTGGAACATGGCTGGACAGTTGATGTGGCAGATAATGGCCGGGACGGTTTGTTTCTGGCGTCGGGTGAAAGCTACGATATTATCGTTCTGGATCGGATGCTGCCCCAAATGGAAGGGCTAAAGGTTCTGGCGGCTCTGCGAGCCTCTGAAAACCAGACACCTGTTATCATTCTCAGCGCCCTTGATGGTGTTGACGAGCGAATTAAAGGCTTGAAGCAGGGCGGGGATGATTATCTCTGCAAACCTTTTTCTTTTGGTGAACTATTGGTTAGGGCAGAGATACTTACCCGAAGAGGGCATGCCAAAGAAGCGGAAACCACACTGGTTATTTCTGATCTGGAAATGGACCTGTTGTCCAGGCGGGTGGTTAAAAACCGGATTGAAGTGGATTTGCAGCCAAGAGAATTTCAGCTTCTGCGTTTTCTGCTTGAACATAAAGACCAGGTGATTTCCAGAACCATGTTGTTTGAATCTGTGTGGGATTATCATTTTGATCCTGGCAGTAACATTATTGACGTGCATGTGGCTAAATTAAGGAAGAAGCTGGATTCTGCCGGAGGCACATCCCTGATTCAGACAGTGAGAGGGGCTGGCTATGTACTCCGTGAGCCGGCTTAATTTACTGGCTCGACTCAAAGCATCCTCACTGCTTCGATATACCCTGCTGCATACTGCCATCGTTTGGTTGCTGTGTGGCTCTTCCCTGTGGTTGGTGAAAGATTATAGTCTGGGGTTTTATCAGAAGCGTCAGGATGAATTTGTCCTTGAGCAGTTGAGTTCTCTGTCATCCCTTGCCAGAAATAGCACTGAACATGAATTCCGAATGGCGATTGCACAGCTGGCCGAAGACAATCGTCAGATTCTGGTTGTATTGAAAAGCTCCGATGGTTATCTGGGTAATCTTAATTATCTGCCAGAAACCGTGCCATTATCTCCTGCCATGGGCAGTTTCTGGATACTGGGTGATTCTGTTCTGGGGGATGGTCGTTTCCAGATGATCAGAGGCAGCCGTATTAATAGCCGCTGGGGGCCTCTGGTTCTGGCGTATAACTCTTCTGACTTTAACCTTTTTGCTTCTCGATTCACTTTGGCACTTTATGCCGCCATGGTGCTGGTGTTGCTGGTGGGGTTGATCACCGGCTTTCTTTTTTCAAGAAAGGTACTGGCTCGACTTCATACGATTAACCAGGTGACGGCTCAAGTGGGGGAAGGAGAGTTAACCGCCAGGGTGCCTGTTACTCAACAGGGTGATGAGTTTGATGAACTGGCAGGGCATATCAATCACATGTTGGTGCAGATTGAGGATTCAGTCGAAGCTATTGCATCAGTGACTAGCAGTATCGCCCATGATCTCAGGACACCGTTGTCACGACTGAGGATCAGGCTGGACGGTTTTCTTCGTAAAGGAGGGGCAGATGCTGAGGATATTCTGGAAGCCCAGGCAGAGCTTGATACCATTTTGCACACATTCAATGCCATGCTCGAGTTGACCAAGCTGGAATACGGGCAGGGGCATCTTGAGTTTGTCAGATGTGATCTGGCGGAGATAGGTTCAGAAGTGTTTGAACTGGCAGAGCCTCTGGCTGAAGTCCGTGAACAGTCATTAAGTCTTGATGTACAACATTCTCTCGTTGTTCAGGGAAGTCACCAGTTGTTGTTCAGGATCTTATTTAACCTGGTAGAAAATGCCATCAAGTATTCGCCAGACAAAGGTGAGATCAAGATACGCATCGATCAGCATTCAGTCTCCGTCATGGATCAGGGCGATGGGATTCCGGATTCAGAGCAGGAGAAGGTCTTTCAAAGGTTATACCGGCTGGATCAGAGTCGTACAACACCTGGCCATGGTCTGGGCTTGTCACTGGTTAAAGTCGTTGCTGATCTGCACAGTGCCCAAATCAGTTTCGAGCGAAATGAACAAACATTTGCTGTGAAGCTGACATTTCAAGACTAGGAGCCTGACCGGGAATAGCGCTCGAGTATAAAGTTCAGTAGAACAAGCCAGCTTTTTCACTAAATTTGTGCGAATAGTGGGCCTATTTAATCAAATTTAGTGGAAGAGATGGCCGTTCTTTCTGGACTTTAGGCCGAGCTGTCTATTCCCGGTCAGGCTCCTGAACGCTGAAGCCTGCCAGGCTGACAGGCTTCATTAGCGTTACAAGTCTTCTTTGTCCTTATGGGGTGAGACGCAGAGATCGTCGTGAGGATGATTGGACAGGATATGCTGAAAAGCCTCTTTGGTCAGGTGAATCATGGTTTCGTGATCACCTGCTTCAAGGTAGACGTCCGGTAATTCACTGAGTTTATTATCCCAGATCGTATCCATCTCATAGGCCTCCCCTATGGGGGGGATGGCACCTTTCTGGCAATCTCTGAAATGGTGACTTAATTCATTTTCGCTGGCCAGTTTCAGATGGCAGTCAGTAATCTCCCGTATCTGTTTCATTTGCAGACGACTGGAGGCGGGTACAATGGCCATCAGGTAGTTGTCTACATCGTCCTTAAGAATGACCGCTTTGGCTACGCTGCTTAATGGAATCTGTGCGGCTATTGCGCTCTGAACCGAGCTGTGACTGGGAGGGTGAGAAATAGTGTTGAAAGCGATGCTGTGGCTCTGAAGATAATGGTCAATTTTAGGTGATATGCTCATGGGTCCGGTCTCCGCAGAAAACAGATTATTCCCGCTAAGGAGAAAGGGAGGAGCTGTCAGCCAACGATGAGCTATTGGCTGCGCTCAGACCTGAATATTATAGCCAGCCTTTTCGTTTAAAGAACAAATAGGTGCCCAGAGCACTGGTTAACATCAACACCAGCGCCAGAGGATAGCCCCAGCTGGTGGTAAGCTCCGGCATCACCTTGAAGTTCATGCCGTAGATGCTTGCAATCAGGGTAGGCGGCAGGAACATGACGGCTGCTACAGAAAATATCTTGATGATATTGTTCTGTTCCAGGTTGATAAAACCCATGGTGGCATCCATCAGAAAATTGATTTTGTCAAAGAGAAAGCCCGTGTGAGGTGTCAGTGAGTCAATGTCACGCAGGATGTCTCGAGCCTGATCAATCTGGCCGTCATCCAATTTATGGCGACAGTTTTTCAGGATGTAACGAAGACAACGTTGGCTGTCCAGCAAGTTAAGTCGGACTTTGCCGTTTATATCTTCCTGCAGTGTGATGTTTTTCAACAAATCATCGACGTCGGTATTATCGTCAGACAGCGCATGCTGGCTGGTCGCTTCCAAATTTTCGTACACTTCTTCCAGAGTATCTGCCAGAAACTGAACCTTGGCATCAAACAGGGCGATCAAAATGTCGATGGGGGTTCGAGCCTTGATGTGCTGCAGCTTCAGATAATTCCTCATGAGACGGAACAGGGCGGTGGGTTCATCCTGCAGGGTAACCAGTTGATCGTCGCGCAGGTTGAAAGCAACGTTGATGCTCCGGAATTCCTGTCCTGCCTGATGAGGGAAAATAGAACGAATATGAAAGCCGGTCTCACTCTCGAAAAACCGAGATGAAGCCTCAATTTCATAAAGTGCATCTTCGTCTTCAATAAATCCCGGACACTCCTGTTTAAGCCATTCATCTTCGCTGTCTTCGAGTTCAACGAGGTCAAGCCAGAGAGTATTTTCAGGAAGTGCCATATCAGTCTGTATGCGGGTAATGGAATACTGCTCGGTATCACGGTGATAGGCGTTGATCATAGAATACAGACCCTGATAGCAATTCTGGTTCTTCGGGGAAAGGGTCGCTCTATTGTACAGATCGACGTACCTTAGTCCAGCAAGGAGGGGCTCTGGAACAGGCTTTGAGTCACGTCTACCAGAGTTATTGATTAAAGTGCTATACCGTATTCATTTTCTGCCAGCAGGCCACCTATAGATACGCGAAGTTCTTCGTACTATTTGTCACTGTGCTCACTATTAGATGAGGTAGAGGATGCTTCTTCAGAAACTTCGTTTGAATCACGAAATTCAAGGAAAATCACTTGGCCCTGACTGGGTTGTCCTGGTTTAGCCAGATCTTCGGCCAAAGGAGTCATTGAGTCGCTCTTTTTCATCTCAGGTGCTGGAGAAGGTTCCCGGTTTTCCCTGAGTTTTTCATTGACCCGCCAGTTCCGGTTAGGGTTATCATCGTCTCCTCCGCCGGAAGCTCCGCAGCAGCGGCAGAGAAAGGTAAAAAATGACCAGAAAGTAGCGCTAATTCCAGCTCCTTGACCTCTGCTTGAGTTTTGTTGCTGACTATCAGAGTTTGAAGTGTGTTCTGAGCAGGCATAGGGGGCAGCTGAATGGGGTTCATTTCTGTAGATCTCGGTCCATAGAATTTCGCTTAATCCAAGCCATTCAGGATGACCTCCCTGATACTGAAGCCCGGGATAGGAGCAGTTGATGTTTCTTCTGACAATGACGGCTCTGTGTAATGAAGCTTTACCGGCAAATGTAATCAGAGTATCTCCTTTAAATGTGTCAGAAGGCTCAATGACAGGGGCTTCTGACCAGTTGCTTAAATCATCTGAAGACTGATGGGTAAGCTTTCAGGTTTAATAGAATATGAATGAGCCGATTGCTGTCTGGTCCTGAATGTCCAGGTACTTCGCATGACATTGTCAGGGGAAAAACCCTCCTGAGAATCGCTGCCAACAAGCTGGTGATTATTAACGATGAGAGGCTTGTGGAGTTGAATTCTTCCGGAAAAAGAAATGAGGCAGGTCTGGCCGGTGCTATCGGCGGATTGTACGGCTCTGGTTAGGTTCTGATCAATAACCGGGAAAACGCAGGAAGGGAATTGAGCCTCCGATAAGTGAAAGTCGCGGGCCAGCATATCAGTGAATGGAAGTCCTGAAGAAACTGACTTTACGCTGGCCCCTGTTAATAGAGGCATTAATTGGCCTGAAAAGGCCGGAGCTGTCATAACAACTATGCAATAGAGGCCAAGGGTTAAGAAAGGCAGGTTGGTTTTATGGGGTAGCTGGAAAAGTGCCATGACCTTACCGTTATGAAGGTAAATCACAGAATCCAGTATAGCGATGAGAAGTGAACCCTTTATTTAATTTATATTTTGGCCCTGGTGTCATTCATTGCGTTACTTGTCCTGAAAGCACCTATCCTGTCTCGTGTGTTCTTATCTTCATATCTGAGTCATTCCTTTCTGTTTTTGTTGAGGCGGTCATATGCTGTCAGTCCTTATTTTTGCCTTGGCTGGCCTGATTGCAGGATTCATCTCAGGACTGTTCGGACTGGGAGGCGGCTTAACGACAGTCCCTCTGTTGGTGTATCTGCTGCCATTTTTACTGGGGACATCGGATGGGGTAATGCACCTGGCTATCGGCAGTTCGGTAGCCTGTGTGTTCTGTAATGCGATTAGCAGTACCTGGCATCGGACTCGGGCTGGTGACATGTTATGGCCTTTATTTAACCGGCTGTTTGTTGCAGTGGCCATTGGTACGGTCATGGGTATTTTGATGGCTTCTGTGGCACCGGGAAGCCTGCTTAAACTCTCCTTTGCGATTGTAGTGGCTGTAGTGTTAACGCGGGAGTTGTTGGCTGGGCGAAAGCAAAAAACAGCATCGGAGTGTTCACTGAAGAATGTATCGTTCTGGAAGGAGAAAGTAACGGGTTGTCTGGCCGGTGTGGTGGGTGCTGTCACAGGGGGTGGGGCAGGGCTGATAATGACGCCTTTTTACCATCAATTGAATTACTCCATAAGGCAGGCTGCGGCTCAATCGTCTGCGCAGTCTGTCATTATTGGTTTGGTGGCAACTCTGGGGTATCTGTTCACATCCGTGGAAACAAGTGAGCCTTGGGTGGTGGGTAGTCTCTATTTACCCGCGATAGCGGGTCTGGTTCCACTGGGCTTTGCAGGGGCCAGTCTTGGAGTCTGGTTCAGTCAGCGGGTATCTGAGTATAAGTTGCATGCTTGTTTTTGTGGCTATCTTTTTATCGTTTTCATTGCAATGTTAGTGAAGGATGTTTGAAGCTGTTGAAGCATGAATCTGGAGTGAGCTCATCGGTTCATAACAACGTTGTGCTGTACTTAAGCTCTCAATAAGAAACTCGTCCATTCGGTTAAAAATAATTAGGATCTAAGTGGTCAAAATATGAACGTACCAAAGTATTCATTTTCTACTCTTCTCTGATAGTACGTGAATGATGTTCAAAATTTCTGCTCTTGCTTCTGGTGTGTATCTATTCAGTGTGTGTTCCAGTGATATGTTATTTGCACAACCGTGCCCGACGAATGAAGAAATACAAACGCAGTACGGTCATTGTGTCAGTAATCCCTTTATTTATCGCGATGTTTATTAGTGTGTGACGTCCTCCAGTGACTTGAATAGAGTGCTATCAGAGACGCCTTCAAGAGGGCAGAGTGACAGTAGGATCTTTAATTATCTTTTACCGGATGGCCAATATCATATTCGAGGAACGCTCGAGTTATCCAATAAGGTAGGAGTGCGATTGTGTGGTCCTCGCCCAAATGGACCGCTGTCGAACAGAACACAAATCTATCTGACCGATGTTGAAAAAAAACCTCATTCACCCGATGCGGCCATAGTGCTGAATGGTACTTATTTTTCCTTTGCCCAGGCCGATTTGATCGTGCCATCCCCTTTTCCTTTTTCTACCGTTATTTTGGCAGATATAGAAAGGCCGGGTCTCGGAACCTACTCCATCGACTTCCTTGGTTTTATTCAGTCCAGTTTTTTAATTGAGGGTACGGGGCAGAATGTCAGTGAAACGACCACACCTCCCACTGAAAATGCATCCGTCACTGATGACAATACTGAGCTTCAGCCATCCGGTATTACAGCAATAAGAAGTCGTGGATACAGTCTCAGATTTATTGATGCGGCCCTTGAAAATTATTCTGTAGGTGGAGTTGGTGTTCACGTTGAAGACTTAACCTATGCCTGGTTTGAAGACTCTCTGTTGAAAGTAGGTGATAGCGGTACATTGATCCTTGGAGATGATGCCAGTGTTCAGGAATTTTCCAATGTCTATTTTGTCTCAGGCATGGGAAGGACGCTTTATCGATACCAAGGTCCTGAAGAAAGTTATTCAGTCAACGAGGTGAATTTTTATGATGGCACTTGTTTGGCAGGAAACTGGCAAACGATCTTTGACCTGAATCCTGGTGTAGAAAATGAGAGAGTGCGTTGTGCATCCATCAACTGGTTACCGTCTCTCTCCGGATTCAATGTCAGTGAACAAATTACATCGATTGAGGGGATTACCCAGCCTCCTCGTAAACCTTGTGAAGTCTCAGAGATTCCCTTCCATCAACTGGTTTCTGCCCAGTCGGGTGATGGGGAGGGTAGTTTATTAACCCCATTATCTGGATACAATACGGCTACTGGCTATCAGTTAACGGATTGTCCTTTTGAGTTGAAAGGCGTCAGGGTCTACGAGCCGGATTTTGTTTACCCGTTTACATCTGTTACCCCTTCAACTGCTTCATCGACAGCCACTTCAGCAATAATGCCAACAAGTACAGTCTCTGTAACCACATCGAATGGTATTGTTAACCTGCCTGTGACTCGAGTGGCAAACAATAGTGGTACTTCTTCATCTTCAGATCTTACCTCAACATCAAGTCAAAGCTTCCCTATTCCGACATCTCCGGGCAGTGGGCGTGGAGTGACAGTACCTGTTGAGGCGGGTATTGGTGTGGGAGTGGTGAGTGCCGTTTTCTTTATATTAACCATTGTTCTTGTAATTGTTCTTGTAATAGGGGCTGTTACCTATAACCAGTTGTATGGGCCGCCTACTCCAAGGAGGCTGTCGCAAAAGGGCTGCGCTTGCCGATACGTCGTTAAAAAATGACTCAAAATGCTCATTTACTGCATGTAAACTCCGCTTTTTCGTCATTTTTTGCCTTGTCTCGCCTGCGCTCGCT